>CAZVZI010000210.1:0-3958 GCA_964631455.1 uncultured Thermodesulfobacteriota bacterium
CGCTTGTCATAGACGGCAAAGAACTTAAAATACTGGAGATAAAGACCCGTGAGATTGCTGAAAGGGTTATAAAGGAAAAAGCCGTTAAGGTTAAATACCTTGTAGGCACGATGATTGAAGTGCCGAGAGCAGCTTTGCTGGCAGACAAGATTGCAGAGGTGGCGGAATTTTTCTCGTTCGGCACAAACGACCTTACCCAGATGACCCTTGGCATGTCAAGGGATGACGCAGGAAGATTTTTGCCCGACTATGTGGATGAAAAAAAGGCAGGGGTTTTAAAAAGCGATCCGTTCCAGTCGCTTGACCAGGACGGTGTTGGTATGCTCATAAAGATTGCCATTGAAAAAGGGAGGAAGGTAAGAAAAGATTTGAAGATAGGAATATGCGGCGAACATGGTGGAGACCCTGCCACCGTTGAATTCTGCCACAGGAACGGATTCAATTATGTCTCATGTTCTCCCTTCAGGGTGCCGATAGCGAGGCTTGCGGCGGCACATGCGGCGCTGAAAGATACCGGTAGTAATGGTTTGAAGAAAAAAGCCAGAAGATAGTCTTACCGGTTTTCATTTCTTTATTTCTCATATACACCCTATCCACCACATATAGTGGTATCAAAGAATGGGATACCCATCTTATTGTATTTTTTTCTTTACAAACAATTTAAACTCTGATAGGATTTTTCTCAAAAAACTTTGTCTTTAAAGGGTTGTAAAAATTTATGAAACATTCATGAGCCTTTAGCTCACAATGGGGGGATGAAAATCCCCCTTAATCCCCCTTTTTCAAAGGGGGAAGGTTTAAGTTCCCCTCTTTGGCAAAGAGGGGTTAGGGGAGATTTTTAGGTGAAAATCAAAAAACTTGAAGCCCACGGCTTTAAATCATTCGTAGATAAAACAAGTCTTGCCTTTCCAAAGGGCGTTACCGGCATTGTCGGGCCAAACGGCTGTGGCAAGAGCAATATTGTTGACGCCATAAGATGGGTGCTTGGAGAGCAGAATGCAAGGCATCTGCGCGGAAAACTTATGGAGGATATTATATTCAACGGCAGTGAATCAAGAAAGCCCATCGGCATGGCAGAGGTGGTGCTGACGCTTTCCAATGAGGAAGGAATTGCGCCGGCAGCGTATGTGAATTTTACCGAGATAGAGATAGCAAGAAGGCTCTACCGTTCCGGCGAAAGCGAATATTACATAAACAAGGTTCAGTGCAGGCTCAAGGATATTGTCGACCTTTTTACGGATACAGGCATCGGAACAAGGGCATACTCAATCATAGAGCAGGGGCAGGTTGGCTGGCTTGTGAATGCGAAGCCGGAAGATAGAAGGGCTCTTTTTGAGGAGGCAGCGGGCATCAATAAATTTAAGCACCGCAAGGATGCGGCGCTCCGAAGGCTTGAGGCGACAAAGCAAAACCTCACAAGGGTAAACGATATTATCGGCGAGGTAAAGAGGCAGATGAATTCTCTTAACCGCCAGGCAAAAAAGGCCGAGCGGTATAAAACCATGAGAGAAGAACTCAAGGGGTTTGAACTGTTTTTGGCGTCTGAAGAATATAAGGCCTTGAAGCAAAAGAGGTCTGAGAACGAAAACAAGTTGGAGATGCTCAAAGACAAGGAGATTGAACTTACAACTGTCATATCGCAAAAGGCAGGCAGCCTTGAAGAGGCAAGGGCAAGACATTTAAAAGAAGAGGCTTCTTTGAAGGCCATAAGGCAAAAGGCATTTGAGATAGACAGCCGAATCAAAGATAGAGAAAAAGAGATTCAACTCGCTGAACTCAGGATAGGGGAACTCAGGAGAAATGAGGAAAGGTTTTTAAAGGAAATAGAGGAATTAAAGATTCAGCAGGATACTGTCCGGCAGGAAATTCTCTGGCTGAATGGGCTTTTAAGCGAGATAAATAGCGGGGTGGGGAGTGAAGAGGCAAGGCTTTTAAATGAGGAAAATTCACTGAAAGATATTGAAAGAAAAAGCCAGGAATCGGAAGTCAGGAGTCAGGAAATAAGAAAAAGGAAAGATGAAACAACTCATAAAGCAGCCCAAATCAAAAACAATATTGCAGTGTGTTTGAAAGACGAGGAGAGGCTGAACTTAACAGTTGGCAAGGCTTTGCGGGAAAAAGAGGAATTGGAAAAGAAGAGCCGGGAGTCGGAAGTCAGGAGTCATGCGTTAAAAAGCAAAAAAGAGGAATTGAGCGGGAGGAAGCAGGATATCGCGCGCACGCAGGAATCCGCATCCGAACAGCTCAAGGATTCGGAAGCGAGGCTTGCTCAAAAGGATAGCGAGTTAATCTCTTTCAAAGAAGATTTGAGCCACTCATCTTCCAGACTGCATACGCTCAAGGAATTGGAAAAAAATCTTGAAGGCTTTAAGGACGGCGTCCGGGCTATCATGCTTGGCAAAAGAGAGGAACAACCGGCTCGCATTCACGGCCTTGTGGCAGATGTTATTGAGACGTCAGCCAGATATGAAAAGGCTGTTGAGGCGGTTTTGGGCGAGAGGCTGCAGTATGTGATTGTGGAAAGCCACGAGGCAGGTGTTGAGGCCGTTGAATATCTGAAGACGCAGGCTAAAGGCCGCGGCAGCTTTGTGCCTTTGAAAGGCGCGCGTGTAAAAGGACAGAGGTTAGTGGGCAGTGGGCAGGGGGCATATGCCGGCACCGAAGAACTGGTGAATAAGGTGAAGATAAAGGAGGGCTATGATGCCATCGCCCAATATCTGCTCGGTGATGTGCTTGTGACGAATAACTTAAATGATGCTATTGCGCTATGGAAGTCAAACGGCCTTGACAAGACATTTGTTACGCTTGAAGGCGAGATGGTCGACCCGCAGGGCGTTATTACAGGCGGCTATTCAAACGGCTCGGACGGCGGCATACTTCAGAAAAGGAGAGAGATAAAAGAACTTTCCAACACGGTTTCGGATTTAGAAATAAAGATTAGAGAAACAGAGGGAGAAGCAACACGGCTGCGCCAGGAAATAGAGGCAGGCCGCGCGAATCTGGACGGGTTAAAAAAAGATAGTCATTCAAAAGAGATAGAGCTTGTAAATCTGGAAGGCGAATTAAAAAGAGAAGAGGCGGAGATTAGCCGTCTTAAACAAAGGCTTGAAGTTTTAGAATCGGAAACAGGCGATGCAAGTAAGGAGCTGGATGCAATCGCAATAAGAAAGGCGCAGTTTTTAAAGGATAGAGAATCAGCAGAAGCGGAATTAGAGGCGGCGGAAAAGGCTATTCAGGCTATGTCAGACGAGGTTGCAGCCCTGTCTAAGAAAAAAGATGAACTTTCCGGGCTTGTCACCTCTATAAAGGTTAAGCTTGCCTCTTCGAAAGAAAGGCTTGAAGGCATTAAGGCGCAGATTAAGGATAAACAGGGATTCATTGCGGATATTGGAAACAGGACAATAGAAAGGCAGTCGGAAATTGTTAAAGACCGGGAGGAAACAGAGGGAGATGAGAATAAAGTTGCTAATCTGAAGACAGAACTGGAAGATGCCCTGAAAACAATGGATGGCGTCCGCAGAGAGGAGATTAAGCAGGAAGAGGCTCTGAATCAGATTGTCATAGACGGAAATCAGCTTGAAGAGGCATTGAACGGCATTAAGAAAGAGATGTCTAATCTGCAGGATGATGTTAATTCAACAAATCTTAATTTAAAAGAGATGGAATTGAATCTTGCCCATCTTGCAGAGAAGATGAGAGAGAAATACAGTGTTGCAATTGACGGCTATCTCGCGCCGGAAGAGATGGCAGCCCTTAATAGAGAGGCAATGACAGCAAGGATGGATGAGCTTCTCTCTTCAATAAAAGAGCTTGGCGAGGTCAGCCTCGGCGCAATAGAGGAGTATAAAGAACTTGAGACAAGGCATCAGTTCCTTGTTGACCAGCAGACGGATCTTAATAGCTCTGTTGACACCTTGCACAAGGCGATAAACCGAATCAACAGGACAACAAGAGAACG
>CAZVZI010000211.1:0-3944 GCA_964631455.1 uncultured Thermodesulfobacteriota bacterium
CAAACACATTTAATGCCAGCTTTCATTTTGACCATACCCCGAATATTGTAGAGAACTATAAAATAAGAAATTTAAATAATTGGTTTGACATAATGAGAGAGCAGCGCGGCGTGGCAATGCTGACCTTTGCCATTAATTACGCTATTGGCGGGCTTAATGTTACCGGCTATCATGTCGTAAACCTTGCGATTCACATAACAAACGGCATTCTGGTCTATTTTCTGATTTTCCTTACATTAGGCGGCATTGAAGGCCTTGAGCAAAAGGCAAAAAAATAGCCATATATACCGCTCTCGTCTTTGTAGTGCATCCTGTACAGACCCAGGCGGTAACATACATTGTGCAGAGGATGGAAGCGCTTGCCTCCCTGTTCATGCTTGTCGGTTTATTATTATTTATAAAAGGCGCATGGGCATCTAAAACCTATGCGAAGATTTTGCTTTATGGGGCAGTGGTTATCTCGTATTTGCTTGGCTTCTACTCCAAGGAGATTGCAATAACCCTCCCTGCTCTGCTCTTTCTCTATGATTTTTGTTTTATTGCCGGAGGAGAGCCGAAAAAGATCCTTGCAAGAATGCCTCTCTATGCCGTCTTGCTGGTTGTGCTGGCCTTTCTCGCCACACCGACCTTCAGCGGCCTTCAGGAGACACCCGGTGTTCAGGCTAATGCAGCCTCAGCGGGTTTTGGCGTTCAGAGCATAACGCCGAAGGAATATCTTTTTACCCAGTTTAATGTGATGGTCTATTATCTAACGCTCCTTTTTTTGCCCATCAATCAAAATCTTGACTATGATTTTCCCATATCAAAGGGATTATTTGACATTCCGTGCGTTGCAGAAGGGACGGTTTTAAATTACCCCATTCCGCCGGCATTCGTGTCCCTCATAATCCTGCTGGCCGTCATCGGCTTTGCCCTTTATCTTTTTACCGGTCACGTATCGCGGATAACGAAACACGGTCGTTTAATCGCCTTTTTTATCCTTTGGTTTTTTATTATTCTTTCTCCTACATCCAGCTTTGTGCCTATAATAGATGTTATTTTTGAACACAGACTCTATCTTGCCTCTGTGGGTTTTTTTGTTATATTCAGTTTTATATTTGACAATATCATTGAATATCTGGTAAAAAGGAAGAGCGAAAAAATTCGTGTTGAGGTTAAGGTTTAAGTTGGCATCCAAAAAAAAATCGTATATTGAAGCCGCGAGCCGCATCTTGATTGCAGACGACAATGCGGCGATCAGAAAATATCTTGCATCCCAGCTTGAGGTGATGGGTTTTAATGTTGTCGCCGCGGCAACTACAGGCGAAGAGGCTGTGGCCCGTTATGAGGAATTCAAGCCCGATCTTGTTATCATGGATGTCAAGATGCCTAAAATGGACGGTATCGAGGCTGCGAAGATTATCACCGGCAGTATGCCGGTTCCCATAATCCTTATAACAGGCCATTCCTCCGGACCCTTGGTTGACAGGGCAATAGAGAGCGGGGTGTTTGGCTATATCATGAAACCAATAACAAAAAAAGACCTGCTTCCTGCCATAAGACTTGCATTTACCAGATTCAATGAGTTCAAGACGCTCAAGACAGAGATAGGCAATTTACAGGATACTATTGAGACAAGAAAACTTGTTGAAAGGGCAAAGGGTATTCTTATGAAGCGTCTAAATATACCGGAAGATGATGCCTTTAAACTCCTGCAGACTCAGTCCCAAAAGGAAAACAAGAAGCTTAAAGATGTGGCAGAGACAGTTATAACTGCCAGCAAGCTGATATAAGCAGCCACAAAAAGTTCAGGAATTGCATTGACCACTCAAAAACTATCATACAGCCTTTATTCTAACCCCAGCCAATCATAACTTGCTCAGCATTCTTTATTCAAATTTGAGTTTAATCAATTGGTATGCTAATATAATTTAACTTAAGGCCGGTAAAATAAAGGAGATATGCTTTTAACCGTACAGGAAGAGGGAATAAAATGGCAACAAAAAGGGTTGAAGAGGCAATAAAGGATATAAAACAAGGGAAGATGATCATCCTTGTTGATGATGAGGATAGAGAAAATGAGGGCGATTTAACCATGGCTGCGGAAAAAGTTACGCCGGAGGCCATAAACTTCATGACAAAGTTTGGCCGCGGCCTTATATGTCTGACGCTTACAGAGGAAAAGGCTGATGAACTGGATTTGAGGCCCATGGTAACAGATAATACCGCTCCATTAAAAACAGCCTTTACAGTATCCATAGATGCCAAGATAGGTGTAACCACAGGGGTTTCTGCCCACGACAGGGCGCATACGATCCTTACTGCCATTAAAGCCGGCGCAAGGCCTGATGAGCTGGCAAGACCAGGCCATATCTTTCCGTTGCGCGCCAGAAAGGGCGGCGTTTTGGTAAGGACAGGCCAGACAGAAGGGTCTGTTGATCTGGCAAGGCTTGCCGGATTAAAGCCGGTTGGGATTATCTGCGAGATTATGAAGGATGATGGCGCTATGGCAAGGATGCCTGACCTTGAGGTTTTTGCAAAAGAGCATGACCTTAAGATAGTCACCGTTGCGGATATTATTGAATACAGGATAAGAAAAGATAAGCTCGTCAGGAGAGTCGCCGAAGCAATTCTTCCTACCAGATACGGCGGCGAGTTTAAGGCCATAGCTTATGAAAACGATGTGGACTTCCATGAACACTTGGCTCTGGTTAAAGGCGAGATAACTCCCGATGAGCCTGTTCTGGTAAGAGTTCACTCCGAATGTCTTACAGGCGATGTGTTTGGCTCGGAAAGATGCGATTGCGGAGACCAGCTCAAGTGCGCCATGAAGCTGATTGAAAAACAAGGCAAAGGGGTTATTCTTTATATGCATCAGGAAGGGAGAGGCATCGGCCTTGCAAATAAAATCAAGGCATATGCCCTGCAGGATAAAGGCATGGATACGGTTGAGGCAAATGAAAAACTTGGTTTTAAGGCAGACCTTCGAGATTACGGCATAGGCGCGCAGATACTTCTTGATATAGGCGTAAGAAAGATGCGCCTTATGACCAATAATCCCAAGAAGATAGTCGGTCTTGAAGGCTATGGTCTTGAGGTTGTTGAGCGGGCGCCCATAGAGGTTGTTCCGCATAAACGCAATGTGGATTATCTGCGAATCAAAAAAGAAAAAATGGGACATATGATAGGCAATCTTGAAGTGGTTGAAAAAGATAAAAACAAGGATGTTTCATGCAAGTGTTCAACTAAAAGCTGATGGCTCATGGTTGATAGTTTTTACTATGAGCCATGAACTAAAAGGGAGGTTTTATGCCAAAAATAATTGAAGGCAGTTTGTCGGCAAAGGGCTTGAAATTTGGAGTGGTGGTAGGCAGATTTAACGATTTCATAGGCAACAGGCTTTTAGAGGGAGCAGTGGATACGCTCTTGCGAAGCGGCGCCTCCGATGCGGATATAAATGTTGTCAAGGTGCCAGGCTCTTTCGAAATACCTGTCGCAGCGCAGGCCATGATAAAAAACGGCAGGTATGATGCAGTTATATGCCTTGGCGCAATAATCAGAGGTTCAACGCCGCATTTTGACTATATTGCATCCGAGGCTGCAAAGGGCATTGCAAAATTATCTCTGGATGCGGGACTTCCGATTGCCTTTGGTATTATAACTGCCGACAGCATTGAACAGGCCATAGAAAGGGCAGGCACAAAATCGGGAAATAAGGGGAAGGATGCCGCTTTCAATGCAATAGAAATGGCAAATCTGTTTAAAGAACTTAAAAAGAGAAAATAACTGTAGGGGCGACCCTTGTGGTCGCCCGAAAAAGGAGGGGACAAGCCCCTCCCCTACTTTTTAGAATACGGCAGAGAGAGGAGAGGTGGTGGCACGATAAAATGAATTTAAGCAGGCGAAAGGCAAGGATAGTTGCGTTGGAAGCCCTTTACCAGTTTGATATTTCAAATGGAGATATA
>CAZVZI010000212.1:0-3938 GCA_964631455.1 uncultured Thermodesulfobacteriota bacterium
CATTGAAATAAAAAATAGCTATGTCGCAGGCCTCAAAATTCAAGGCTTATAAAAACCTTAATCTCGCAATCCCTCAAACGGACAAAATTCTCCTTGTAGATGATGATCTGACAATCAAGGCGATGCTTGAGGATATACTTCACGCACATGGCTACCAGACCTACCATGCCTCAAATGGCCGTGAGGCCATAAGGCTTGCGAAGGAACACACACCTGAAATAATTCTAATGGATATTGTAATGCCTGAAATGGACGGCATAACAGCCTGTAAGATAATACGCAGCGCTGCTTTGCCAATCAGACCCTCCATCATTATGGTATCCAGCAAAAGCGATAAAGAGGCCATAGTTGAGGCTCTTGAAAAGGGAGCCGACGACTTTATAACAAAACCTGTTGATGGCATGGAACTCATTGCCAGAATCAAGGCGCAGTCCAGGATAAGAGGCTTTTATCAGGAAATTTATGAAGATAAAAAAAACCTGGAGACTATACTTGACGTCACAAAGGCAATATCTTCAATGCTTAAAACTGACGAGGTGCTTTATACAATTGTCAAAAAGGTGGCTGATCTTACCGAAGCCGTCAGGTGCTCAATCGTGCTTATCTCAAAAGAAAACGAGGGATATGTGCTTGCATCGCATGAGAGCCCTTCAATAAAGGAGATTAAGCTTGACCTGCTTAAGTATCCTGAAATAAGAGAGGTGCTTAAAAGTAAACGGCCTGTTGTTGTTGAAGATATATCAAGGCATCCTCTCATGGCGGAGGTAAAGGAACTTGTAAAAAATCTTGAGAAGATGAATGTGCTTGTCCTGCCTATTGTATGGGAAGAAGAGGTTGTCGGCACGCTCTTTTTAAGAACGCGCAGGCTTGGCAAAGGGTTTGCAGAAAAGGAGATAAATCTCTGCCAGATAATAGCGAACTCAGCCTATCATGCAATTAAAAACGCCAGATTGTTTGAAGAGGTCTCAAGAGAAAAAGAAGAGATGAAGACTCTGGCCATAACCGACAGACTGACCGAGCTTTACAACCACAATTTCTTCTATACCAGACTGGAAGATGAATTCAACAGGGCGGTCAGATATGAAACGTCAATCTCGCTGATAATGATGGATATAGATGATTTCAAAAAGATAAATGACACATACGGTCACAGAACAGGCGACCAGGTCCTAAAAGAGATTGCCGATATGATTAAAAAATTAGTAAGAAAAACCGATATAGTCGCAAGGTATGGCGGCGAGGAGTTTGCCATCATACTGCCGCATACCAATCTCGAAGGGGCAGAGGAAGAGGCCGAGAGGATAAGGGCAACCATATCAGGACATGCATACGCAAATCTAACTAAAGAAAATCTGACTGTCAGCCTTGGCGCAGTTTCTTATCCTTCCGGAAGCACGATAATAAGTTCAGGAGACCTTGTAAACCTTGCCGATACCGCCCTTTATGAAGCAAAAAGAGGGGGGAAAAATAAGGTGGTGACATTAGGACAGAAGTAGAGACCGTTATCCGTGGCCGTTAAAAACTTTTCTTCACGGACACGGAACACGGTCACGGTTCACGGGTTTTTGTTTGACACTTTGATGGCGCACAGGCTTCCACACATAGTGCAAACCTCTTTATCAGAAGGCAGGCTGCTCTCCCTTAAAAGCCTCGCCCTTTCAGGATCAACCGATAACCTTATCTGCTCATCCCAGTTCAAAGCCTTTCTTGCCTTTGCCATCTGAACATCCCTGCTCATGGCGCCCTTGACGCCCTTTGCAATATCTGCCGCATGAGCGGCGATTTTTGATGCAATTACACCCTCTTTCACATCCTCTATGGTCGGAAGCCTCAGATGTTCCGATGGCGTCACATAACAGAGAAAATCAGCGCCTGCCGCACCTGCAATGGCGCCGCCTATGGCCGATGTAATGTGGTCGTAGCCCGGGGCAATATCCGTTACGAGCGGCCCCAGCACATAAAACGGCGCGCCGTGGCAGAGCCTTTTCTGCAGCAGAATATTCGCCTCTATCTGATTTAACGGCATATGCCCCGGCCCTTCTATCATAACCTGAACGTCTTCTGCAACCGCCTTCTGCGCCAGTTCACCGAGGGTTATCAGCTCTTCAATCTGCCCTCTGTCCGTTGCGTCGGCAAGGCATCCGGGACGCAGTCCGTCGCCGAGGCTCAAGACCATGTCATATTCTTTTGCAATCTTTAAAAGCCTGTCATACTGTTCAAACAGCGGATTCTCTTTTTTGTTGAAATTCATCCACTCTGCCGTAAGCGCGCCGCCTCTGCTCACGATGCCCATGAGTCTTCCCTCAATTTTAATCCGCTCTAAAGACTGCTGCGTAACGCCGCAGTGGACAGTAATAAAATCAACGCCATCCTCTGCGTGTTTTTCAATTATTTCAAATATCTCGTCCGCCTCAAGCTCTACCAGAGATTTCCCTTTTCTCACAGCCTCCAGCGCCGCCTGATAAATCGGCACCGTGCCGATAGGCACGGGAGATTCCTGCATAATCGCCTTCCGTATCTCGTCAATTTTTCCGCCGGTTGATAAATCCATGACCGCATCCGCGCCGGCATTGACTGCAGCATGGAGTTTTTCCAATTCATCCTTAAGATTCGCCTTATCCTGCGATGAGCCGATGTTTGCGTTTATCTTTGTCGCAAGCCCCTTGCCGATTGCCAGCGGCTCTATTTTGTGGTTTTTGTTTTTCGTGATGATAACCGTTCCATCGGCAATGGACGAGCGGATATACTGCGGTTCCACGCCCTCCTTGAGCGCAACCTGTTTCATCTCGTTTGTTATTACGCCTTTTTTTGCCTGTTCTAACTGGGTCATTGTTGTTCTCCTCGCAATTCTCTTGCTGTCTTTGCCGGCTCCTCTGCCGCTATCACCGCTGAAATCACGGCAACACCGTCCGCGCCTGCCCGCATCACATCTTTGACATTTTCTTTTTTTATACCGCCGACGGTAAAAACAGGAATTTTAATTTTCTCTTTTACCTTTTTTACTATATCCAATCCCAGAGGTTCTCCATACCCTGCTTTAGACGGTGTATAAAAAACCGGACCGAGGGTTATAAAATCCGCGCCGTCTTCCTCAGCCTCTGTTGCCTCTTTAAGAGAATGTGTTGAAACGGATATCAGAAACCGTGATCCATGATTCGTGATTCGTGATTCGCTTTTCAAGAAACTTTTGACATGGCTTGCTGAAAAACTCTTTTGTCCGAGATGAACGCCATCCGCTCCCACTGCCAGCGCAATATCAAGCCGGTCATTGATAAAAAGCCGCGCGCCGGATTGCTTTGTTAAATCTCTCATGCGCCGGGCTAATTCAAAGAGCTCCTTCGCGCTTAAATCTTTTTCCCGTAGTTGAACCGCCTTCACGCCGCCCTGCAATGCCGCTTCAACAACTTCAGTAAGCGGCCTTCCGTTTGTCTGATGCCTATCGGTGATGAGATAGAGATTAAAATCTACTTCTTCCACAACCTCCCCTTCACAATCACGCCAAGCGCGATAACTGCCAGCGTCAAACTCACTACCTGTGCAGCGCGCAGGGGGCCTAACATGAGGCTGTCCGCGCGAAAATGTTCCACCACAAAACGTCCCAAAGAATAGAGCATGAGATACGCAGCGAAGATAAAGCCGTCTTTGTGTTCCCGTTTTCTCAAAACAAACCAGAGAAATAAAAATATAGAAATATTTATTGTCATCTCGTAAAGCATTGTCGGATGCAAAGGGATATTGGGAAATTCCGATCCTGCGATGCTTTGAGGGGGAAAAACTATACCCCACGGCATAGTGGTCGGCCTTCCGTGTGCATCTCCGTTCATAAAATTTCCAAACCTGCCGAATGCCTGACCGAGGATTAGAGCAGGCGCAACACAGTCCGTAATCCGCCAGAAAGATATTTTTCTGCGCCTTAAATAAAAGTATGCGACGGAAAT
>CAZVZI010000213.1:0-653 GCA_964631455.1 uncultured Thermodesulfobacteriota bacterium
TGCAGAAATTTTTCCTTGAATACCATAACAAAAAAAGTTTACAAAACAAGTTATGCACGCAAAAGGCCCATGTTCCGCATTTTGCTTTCCGACTCAAATCCTAAAAGAGATTGCAAAAATATAACCACACCTGTAAAACCGCAGCGCAGTTTCTATAACCATTTCTTCTTTTTAAAATAGAAAAGCATCAAGACTGCTATTGCAGACATCCCAGAAATGACCGTGAAATAGCCATACCGCCATTTTAACTCAGGCATAAACTCAAAGTTCATCCCGTATATGCCTACTATAAATGTCAGGGGTATGAATATTGTGCCGATGACGGTTAGAAACTTCATTATCTCATTCATCCTGTTGCTTAGGCTTGAAAGATATATATCAAGCATGCCTGAAAGCATCTCGCGATACGACTCAATTGTATCAATCACCTGTATTGTATGATCATATACATCCCGGAGATATATGGACGTATTGTCCTTGATGAGCGGAGATTCTTTCCTTGCCAATGCGCTTATCACCTCTCTTAACGGCCACACGGCTTTTCTTAAGTATATCATCTCCTTTTTGAAATCGTGTATCTTGTGCAAAGTCTGGGCCTGAGGGTTTTTGACAAGCTCTTGTTCAATGTTTTCTATGCTTTCTCCCATTTCTTC
>CAZVZI010000213.1:663-3926 GCA_964631455.1 uncultured Thermodesulfobacteriota bacterium
AAGCCCGCGTAGCCGTCCCTTTCCGCTCCGTATCCTTTCTCTAATCAAGTCAAAGGCATCCCCCTTTATCCCTTCCTGAAATGAGAGGACAAAGTTTTTGCCGAGTATTATGCTTATCTGTTCAGCGGCAAATTCTGTCCCGTTGCTTTTATGCAGCATTTTAAGAACAATATAGAGGTATCCTCCATAATCCTCTATCTTTGGACGCTGGTCTGTATTCAGAATATCCTCAAGGACAAGCGGATGCAAATTGAAGCAGTCGCCAAGTTTTTGAATAATATCAGGTTGGTGGAGACCTTCAACATTTATCCATGTTACAGTCGGTTTTTCCTTTAAAGGTATGCACTCCTCTATAGCCTTTAACTCTGCTTCATGGACAGTTGCCTCGTCATAGTCAATGACAAAGATGTTTACATCTTCTTTCCTCTTTTCACCGATATGAACAAGCGTTCCTGGGAGAAGACCGCTTTTTTTAGACCTTTTCTTTATTAACCGCGGCATGAATACCTCTGTAATCTATCATGATAATTCCTAACAGCCTGCAAGCCCTTCCTCTATCGCCTTCCTGACTTTATCCATCAAAACCTTTTCATCCACACCCTCTGTTGATATTGGTTTGCCGACAACCACATTTATCCGGCTTGGGTTTATCAGGATGCTGCCTCTTTTCATTATATCTTTTGTCCCTTGTATGGATACGGGGATAACAGGCACGCAGCTTTTAACGGCAAGCAGAAAGCTGCCGCGTTTGAACGGCAGGAGCTCGCCTGTGGCGCTTCTTGTGCCTTCGGGAAAAATCAACACGGATGTTCCGTTTTTTACCTTTTCAGCCGCCGCCTCAATGCTTTTGTAGGCGCTGCTTGCGCGCGTTCTGTCTATGCCTACATATCCTGCAAGGCTCATTGACCATCCGATGACAGGTATCTTAAACAGGCTTTTTTTTGCAACCCAGCGGAATTGGATCGGCACAAATGCCTGCAAAGCCAGTATATCAAATGCGCCCTGATGATTTGAGGCAAGTATCTGCGGTTTGCCCCTGAGCAAATTTTCAGCGCCTTTTATCTCAACAGTTGAGCCGCTCAAAAAGAGCAAGATTCTGCCCCATAGACGGCCGATGGAATGAATTGCATTGCCGTTTCTGTCAAATAGCAGAGAAAGGATTACAACAATAAAAAGGAAAAAGGTGGCAGGCAAGCCAATCAGCCAAAAAAGCAAGGTTCTTAAAAGCATTGTGAGATATTAAGGTTTTAGGTTGCGCAAGTCAATATGGAAGATGAAGGGTTTATAATACGCACACCTTTTTTATAAGGCACTTCTCGCATTTCCTTAAATCTTTCCTCTTTGGGCAATGCTCAAGTATTCCAAGCCTGCATAAGGCGAAGTCATATTTTACAGGGTCTTTTGGGTCAAGCGCTTTAAGATTTTCCGTAATCTCCTCCGCCATTTTCCAGTCAGGGCTTTTTCTTTTGGCAAGGCCGATATTCCTGGATATGCGGGCGATGTGCGTATCCAGAGGGATTATAAGTTTATCGGAAGGTATATCTTTCCAGAGGCCAAAATCCAATCCATCTCCATTTCGCACCATCCATCGCAGGTAAAGATTCAGCCTTTTGCATGGACTTCCGTCTTTTGGAGATGGAAAGAAAAATCTTACTCCGACATTTTTGGGGAGGTTTTGTTTGCCGTAAATAGGAGATGGGTTAAGCGACAATACCCTTTCAGAAAAGCTCACAAGCGCATTTTTTATGTTTGTATCCGCCGGCTTATACCCCTTCAGAAAAAACTTCCCGACAGAACCGCTGTCTTCAATCATCTGTTTTGCGAAATAAACAAGGCAGGCAATATCCTTGCCGGTATTGAATCGATGTACAAAGCCATCAAAGATTTTTGCGTCTGTTTTCGGATTAAAATTAATAACAAACCTGTACGGCTTGTTGTCCATTTTCTCCAGCACATTTTGTATGCTTGCAAGAATCCTCTCAACCTGGCCGTATGCAAGCGAAGATGCAATCAGGCCGATGACTTCACGGTCTTCCGGTTTTTTAAATTGATGGACAAATTCAAGAGGATCCGGTGAAAGAAATTTCAGGTCGAAGGCAACATACAGCTTGTCAAGGCAGGTCTTTAGGTTTGTCATTTATTGGCTTATGAAATCACATATTTTATTTTATGCGGGCCTATCTCCATGACATCGCCGTTTTTCAGGTGACGTTCCTGAATCTTTTCGCCGCTGATAGTTGTAGCCGTTCTGCCGCCTTTATGCACTATGGTAAACTCACCCTGTTTCCCCCTCAGGATGCTTGCATGATGTTCAGCTATGCCCTTTCCTTCCAGTTTCAACTCCATATCATCGCCGATGCCTATCGTAGTTACTGTGGATTTCAAAATATGCTCCTTGCCGTCTTCAAGCACAAGTTTTGATTGTCCGCCCGGTTTTGCCTTTGCCTCAGGAGAAACAGGAGTGGGGACAGGCGCCTGAGCAGACGGTTGTGCAGGCGGCGCTGCAATAGGTTGCGTAAGAAGGACAGTCTGTTCTGCGCTGGCAGCCTGCGGGTGTTTAAATGTAAGGGTGTAATTTAATATTTGTATAGTGTCGCCGTTTTTAATCTCTTTCGTTGTTATTTTTTCGCCGCTTATAAATGTTCCGTTTGCGCTTCCCCTATCTTCAACAATAAATTTGCCGCCCTTCTCCATTATTACAGCGTGATGCCTTGAGGCCCCAGGATTATCCAGCAAGATATCGCTGCCGGCGCCCCTGCCGATTGTAGTCTCTGCCTTTGCAATTGCATACTTGTTGACAATTTTATCCGCAAGCATGAGGATTATTTCAGCGCCTTTTACTGACGATTGCACGCCAGGCTTTTTTATGTAATGAGCTGTTAATCTCTTTGGCAGTTCATCCTTTGGAGGAATAGCATCAGGCGCAGGCGTCATCTGGATATCGTCAAAAACCTCTATGGACGGCACGCAGCCCTTTTGGCCGAAGAGATAGAGAAGAAGGCCGTCTTTCGGCTGTTCCTGCGCATGCGCGCCGTCGGGGAGATAATTAAACGACGGCCTCCCTTTCAGGCAAATGCAAAAACCCATCTTATCGCTGCATTTTACGGCAATTATGCTGTCAGCGCCTTTTTGAGCCAAGTCATTAAGCACCTTTTCCATATCAACCATATCCGCTGTAAATTTATGCGCCGGCCGCTTCTTGAAATAAACAAGCATGCTTAAAAGGAGCTTTTTTTCTACCTTATAAAAAACAAGTTCGCCTG
>CAZVZI010000214.1:0-3879 GCA_964631455.1 uncultured Thermodesulfobacteriota bacterium
CGCCATAAAATAATCTCCATTATCAGTGGACAGGCCCTTTCTGCGAAAGAGATATCTGCTGATGTTAGGATATCCGAGAAAGAAGTATCTGGGCATCTTGAACATATTAAAAAGACCCTCGGCAAAAGCGGACATGATGTTGTTATTACACCTTCCGAATGCAACAAATGCGGTTTTGTGTTCAAGAAAAGGGATAGGTTGAAAAAGCCCGGCAAATGTCCTGTGTGTTCCGGCGAATCTATAACCGCGCCGCTCTTTTCAATAACGCAGTGATAAAAGGCTGTCCAATGGCCAACACAAATCAAATCATTTTGTTAATCCTCTGATATACCGTATCCTCTCAAGCACAGGCGGATGGGAATAGTAAAGGAAGACATAAAGAGGATGCGGATAAAGATTTGACAGGTTTTCCTTTGAGAGTTTTTTAAGCGCATTTATCATTGCGTCTTTTTGAGGAGGGCTTCATCTATCCTCCCCTCAAACTCATGAGGCACAACTGAGCCTAATATCTTCATGTGCCTCAAGTTCATATAAAGCACATAATATTCAAAAGCCTCTTTGAGGATGTAAAGAGAAAGGATGAGGACAAGGTATGTGGTCATGTCAGGATAGCCGTTTAAACTGTTTGCTCAGCGACAGACCCTGTGATTGATAGGATGAGCCTATATTTTTTCCGTAAATCTTCTGCGGCGCGGCAAGCAGTTTTTCGTAAATCAATCTGCCGACTATCTGCCCGTCTTCCAGAATAAACGGCACTTCGTGAGAACGCACCTCAAGCACGGCGCGCGTTCCTTTGATGTCGTCATTGCCATAGCCAAAGCCCGGGTCAAAAAAACCTGCATAGTGGATGCGAAACTCGCCGACTGCCGGGTCGTAGGCAACCATCTCCGCTGCAAAAGCAGGCGGGACGCGCACCTTTTCCTTTGACATCAGGATATAAAAATCATTGGGGTTTAAAACTATGGAGGATTTTTTCGGCCTACGAATCGGCTCCCAGAATTCCATAGGGTCGTAATGAGCAATCTTTTCAAGATTTACAAGCGGCGTGTGGCTCTTTGCCCTATATCCTATGATTTCTGTCTCATCTTTCCCTTGCAGGTCTATGGATATTCTTAAACCCTGAGAAATATTAGCCTGCAAAGGCACATCATCTTCTGAATAAACCAGTTTTTCTTTTTTATCCAGTTTGTTCAGTTTGGCGTCGCTTTCATCGCCTCCATTGCCGCATACAAAACGCAATTGGTTGAGTTTCATTCCCTCTTTAATAAGTATGCTGAATGTCCTCGGCACAACCTCAACATACAGCTTCCCTTTGTAACCCGGCGGAACACGTTCAAATTCAGTCCCATGGTCGACAATAAGTCTTGTGAACACATCCAGACGGCCTGTGGTGCTTTTGGGATTGGCCTTGCCGGATATTGATTTAGGAAGATGCAATTCCTCCATCAATGGCACGATATAGACGCATCCTTTTTCAAGCACAGCGGGCTTGGTAAGGTCAATCTCATGCATTACCAAATCATCTACCTTTGAACGCACTGTTGCCTTTTCACCGGGAAGGAAACTTGCCCTTACCCGATATGCTGTTGCCCCAAGTCTCAGGTCAATACTGGCAGGTTGAATCTGGCTGTCGGAAACAGGGGTTTTTGCAGAGATGCACCCTGCCTTAATCAACTCTTCAATCTTCTGTGAAGGAAAGATTCCTGATGCAGAAATCTCCTTCAACTCTTTTTCTAATTCAGGAAGCAGTGTGGCAATATTGCTGTTCATTATTAACCTCGCAAGTTTATTTACTGAGATTTAAATGCTGCATAGCCATCTCAATAGCGCCATACCAATCTATATAATCGCCAATTTTATCTTCAACAATTTTGAGATCTTTTTTAGAAAGTTTTCTCCCGAGTTCTTCTTCGGCGACATTCTGAATATCTTCGATATTTATTGAGTAGATAACTTTTGCAGCGTTGTGCATTGAAGTCCACCTCCTCTATGCTTACTGCATAATTCCAATTTTTCTATTTCTCTCTTAAATTCCAAGATTTCTGCTGTTAGCGTATAAATCCAATAAATCTATCTCTTTAATTCTAAATGCTGTCCCTCGGTTTCTTACCGTGCCACTTTCTTTAAGATGCATTCTTAAATCAATTCCGACCTTGCCGGACTTAAAGGCATTTATAAAATTTCGCGGTATGGGATCGGTAAGTATATATGCCTCATTGTATAAAAACTCTTCCTCATTGTTTGCATCAAATCGTCTATCTGCAATAACGAAGAGAACCCTGCTGAGTTTTGAAACTAATTTTCCAACCATGACGAAAACATCCCATGTTGCCAATGTGTTAGCATTACTATCTACGAGACTTACTATATTTTTTGAATCATCTATCAAAAGGCTTAACCCTTGAGATATTTGCCTTCCGGCATAAACAGTGTTCTTTAAAGCCTTTCTACCTGAATCGTCAATATATCCATATTTTTCTATCAATTCCTTTTGAGATATATGCCAAACTCCCCTATTGAAGCAAAATAAGGTTACAAGAGAAGAAGAATCTCTCCGCGTCGTTTTAATCTCTACTCTGCCACCCAGATCTGGAACAGGAATATTCGTTTCTGGCAATCCCATTTTTTGCTCAAAAGTATGTCCTACTCCGGTTGAACCCGTTCGGGCTGTTGGAATATATCCCATTGCTTTTAAGTCACGAAGTTTACGCTCTATTTCTTTTAGAGTCATTTAATCTTTTCCATTATTACGATATATTCTTCAGTCATGGTTGAACCTAAGACGCCGGGCTCATTCGTAGGGCTGTTTTTTGAAGGCATTCTCTTATTAGGGATTTTCCTGATAATAGTCTCTATATGTCTAAAACCAGCAGCCTCTCCAAAATCCGCTGATATCTCATCGGTTGGCAGTTGAATCCCTTTTACAGTTCTATTGCCGACAACCATGCACAACATACCGCCTTTTTTTATAACCCGGCATAACTCCATGAAGCATTTATTTAAATCAACATAAAAAGCCAGCACCTCTCTTGCCCTCTTTTGGTCAGCCCGTGAGACTAAATCCAAGGAATATCTCAAACTTGGAGAGGTATAACCCAAGTGAAGGTTTTTAACATCTAATCGTCCCCCTAAAGACCGATTATCTACATCTATATTTTCTCCTTCAAATCCTAACCACTGTAAAGAGAGCCTTGAAAACTGACCGTAGGCAACGGTAGTTTTTGAATCACCATAAGGGGGAGAAGTTACTACAATATCAACTTTTCTGTCTTTAATACTCGTTCTATGACGGGCGTCTTCATTCAAAATATTTACTTTGGTCTTACTCCTACTATATTTCTCCCATAAACCTGACATGGATGAGATATTCTCCTCAGCCCTTTTCGTGAATATTTCAAGCGCATTTGGATTAAAACCTTTCAGTTTATCGTCATCAATACGGTATAGCTTAAATTCGCCATTTCTTGTATTAGAGGCCGCCCTTACGGTAAAACTAAACACAACCTTGAAGAAATCTTTTATCTTTCCCCGCTTAAAGCCTGCGAGGACAGGTTTATCGTCAATTGAATTTATCGCTGTCTGCAATGCTGTCAGTTGAGATGCAACTTCCGGTTTGAACCAATAATCAATATTAAAAAAGTTAGGTTTTTTTGTATTCTTTGTAGAGGATGCTTTTTTTAAGATTTTCTCTAACTCAAGGTGTAAAACTTCAGGGTCAACCGGCGTTGTTTTAACCCTGCTTATCAAAAGTGAAAGGGGATTAATATCAATGCCATAAGAATCATAACCTCGTATAAATGCCTCTAACAGGACAGAACCGGAACCAGAGAAGGGATCTAATACAGCCGCTTTTGGTTTCGCATACATATCAATGAGTCT
>CAZVZI010000215.1:0-3862 GCA_964631455.1 uncultured Thermodesulfobacteriota bacterium
GATGAATTAAAAACAGCATGGAAAGGCGCTCTGGAAAGATTACTTAAAGGATAAAACTCTGTAACTCAAGGCTTTAGCCTTGAAGATTTCAAACCTAAAGGTTTGAGTTACAATTTATGCACAATTTAGGATAGATATGTTTGATAAATTCAAAGACGAATGCGGCGTGTTCGGCATATTCGGCCATACAGAGGCTGCGAATATGACATATCTCGGTCTCTATGCGCTTCAGCACAGAGGCCAGGAGAGCGCGGGCATTGTTTCATCTGACGGAAGCCAGATTCATTCTCATAAGGCAATGGGTCTTGTGGCTGATATATTCGGCGAGGATGTTTTAAAGAGGCTTCCGGGCTATGCCGCAATAGGCCATGTGCGGTATTCAACCGCAGGCGCCAGCAATCTGAAAAACGCTCAGCCGTTTACGGTCGATTATTCCAGAGGCGGCATTGCAGTCGCGCATAACGGAAATCTTGTAAATGCCGGTCTGCTCAGAGACGAGCTTGAGGCATACGGCTCGATATTTCAGTCAAGCATGGATACCGAGATTATCGTTCATCTTATTGCCACATCAAAGGCCAATACGCTTACCGACAGAATTGCGGACGCGCTCAAACAGGTGAAGGGCTCATATTCCCTTGTGTTTCTTACAGAAACCCAGATGGTTGCCGTCCGTGACCCGAACGGGTTTAGGCCGCTTGCGCTCGGAAGGCTGAAAGACGCATGGGTTGTGGCTTCGGAGACATGCGCATTCGATCTTATTGAGGCGGAGTATGTGCGTGATATAGAGCCGGGTGAGATGCTGCTGTTGGACAGATTCAGCCCTAAATCATTCAGGCCGTTTGATAAGGCGCAATATACCCCTTGCGTGTTTGAGTTTATCTATTTTGCGCGGCCGGACAGCAATATATTCGGGGCAAATGTCTATGCCGTGAGAAAAAATCTTGGAAGGGAGCTTGCAAGGGAAAATCCTATAGATGCGGACATAGTTATTCCTGTGCCGGATTCGGGCGTGCCTGCCGCAATAGGTTTTGCGGAAGAGTCTAAAATACCTTTCCAGATGGGTTTAATCAGAAACCACTATGTGGGCAGGACTTTTATTGAGCCAAAGGATGCCATAAGACACTTCGGCGTAAAAATCAAACTGAATGCCGTGAAGGAGCTGCTCAAAGGCAAGAAGGTTGTTGTAATAGATGATTCTATTGTCAGGGGCACTACCAGCAGAAAGATTGTTAAGATGATAAGAGACGCCGGGGCAAAGGAAGTCCACATGAGGATTAGCTCTCCGCCCACCGTATGCCCTTGTTTCTACGGCATAGACACGCCCACCAAAAAAGAGCTTATCGCTTCCTCCCATACCCTCGATGAGATAAGCAAATACATTACAGCGGACACCCTCAGATATTTAAGCATAGAAGGTCTGTATAGAGCGGTTCGCGATGCAGGCGAAAACTTCTGCGATGCCTGTTTTACAGGAAAATATCCTGTAGAATTTCCTGCAGAGGGTAGAGCCACAGATGGCGCTGTTTGAGTAGTGTATATATAGGTGTAATGGAATTAAGGTATTTTTTGAAGGATTGAAGCGGAAGAAATGATAAAATAAGGCAGGAGGTGAAACGATATGAAAGAATTTGTCTATACAATAGTGTTGGATAGGGAAGAAGATGGAGGTTATCATGCTTTTTGTCCTGCGCTGCCGGGTTGTCATGCACAGGGGGATTCTTACGACGAGGCAATAGAAAATATCAGGGATGCAATCAGACTTTATATTGAGAGCCTTACAGCGCACAAAGAAAAAATTCCTGCAGAAGATATTACCTTTAAATCGCTGAAGGTTGCCGTATGAGCCCTTTTCTTCCTCAACTTAAATCAAAAGATTTAATGAGGATTGCTGAAAAACTTGGCTTTGTCTTGGACAGACAATCAGGAAGTCATGCGGTTTTCTACAGAAAAACAGATAAACGGAGAATCGTAATACCTATTCACAGAGGAAAAGATATAAAACCGAAGACATTGCGCGGCATTATCAAAGATATGGGGCTTGAGCCTGATGAACTTAAAAAACTCTTATAAATTGTTGTGCCGTCAGGGGTTTCCTCCTGATGGCACATAGCAGTGGCAGGAGGCAACTCCTGCCACCACGAGTAGGTTTGGGTTGAGGAGATGAAAATAAGGTCTGGGGCGTATTGAGATTGACACAATATTGATGTATGATGTAAGATGTAATCGGAGGTGAGGCATGGAAACTTCAAAACACAGAACGCAGATATCCCTTGAAGACTGGCAGTATCAAATACTTCTTGAAATGTCAAAAAAAGGGGAAAAAAGCCTTTCATCAATTATTAGAGAGTTTTTGTCTGAGAAATTCTCAAAACAGGCGGCAAAAACAAAGGAAGACTCTGTCTGGAGCATCATCGGCATTGGTTCTGGCGATGGTTCTCCGGTGGCGCGTAAACACGACAGATTCCTTTATGCAAAAAAGAGGAAAAAATGAAAAGGCTGTTTGTTGATACGGGCGCATGGTATGCCCTTGTTGACAAGAGCGACCCTGACCACAAAGAAGCCGAACATTTTATGACCAACAACAAAATCCCGCTTTTGACAACGAATTTTGTATTTGATGAAACCATAACCCTTATAAGAAGCAGGCTTGGGTGGAGTGTTGGTAAAGATTTCGGAGAAAGACTTAAAAAAAGCGGTTTTGTGAGCCTTATCGCAGTAAAGGATGAGGATGAAGAAAGGGCGTGGGAGATTTTTCTGAAATACAAAGATAAGGATTTCAGCTATACGGATTGCACAAGTTTTGCGGTGATGGAAAGATTGAAGATGGATATGGCTTTTACCTTTGACAGCCATTTTCAGATAATGAAATTTAATGCCGTGCCGGCATAATTTTTTTCAGGAGGTGGGGTTATGAAAAGGATATTGGGATTGATTTTAATCTTTCCGATGCTTATTTTATTGGCTGGATGCGGGACTGCATTGACACAGGCTGCAAAAGAAGGAGACATCGCTGCCATCCAGAAACTGCTCGATCAGGGGGCAAATATAAATGAAAACGCTATAGTAGGAGGTAGTATGAATGGATCGCTTTTAAGCCAAGCTGCATACTACTGCCGTATTGAGGCGGTAAAGTATTTAATACATAAAGGGGCTGATATAAATAATGCAACAGGTTGGACAGATTATGGCGCTAGTGGTGGAGAGTTGAGACCTTTGCATATGGCTGCAAGATCTGGTTGCACAGAGGCAATAAAACTCTTGCTCGATGCCGGGGCTGATATAAATGAGAGAGCAAATGAGTTCCGGGGGTCTGCTCTGGCAATAGCTGCATATCATGGTAATATTAAGAGCGTAAAATATTTACTTGAAAGAGGGGCTGACGTTGATGATGCAAGCCAAGTTCTTGTGAGATTGGGTGACAAAAAAGGTGGCAAAGAAGGTCTGGCATTGCTCCAGAAGTTTGAAAAGCAAATGGCTGTAAAACCGCGTGAGGAAAAATCTGTTTTGACTGTTATAAAATCCGATGTTGATACTGTTCCTGCTCTAAAAGCAGACCCAAGACCTGATGACCTTGCAGTAGTCATAGGCATCGAAAATTACCAGAGCGTGTCGAGGTCAGATTTTTCAAAGAGCGACGCGGGCATTGTGAAAGATTATCTCAAGGCGCTGGGTTTTCAGGAGCGGAATATAGAGTTTATCGCAGATGAGAGGGCGACAAAATCAGCCATTGAAAAAACAATAGAGGCGTGGCTTCCTAATCGTATCAAGAAAGACAGTAGGGTCTTTATCTATTATTCCGGTCATGGGGCGCCAGAGCCAAAGACAGGTGATGCTTATCTGGTGCCTTATGACGGAGACCCGA
>CAZVZI010000216.1:0-3843 GCA_964631455.1 uncultured Thermodesulfobacteriota bacterium
GTATGGAGACAACCCTTGAGGTTGTTGAAGGTATGCAGTTTGACAGAGGCTATCTCTCGCCATACTTTGTGACAGACGCTGAGAGGATGGAGTGTGTTATAGAAGACGCCTTCGTCCTTATCCATGAAAAGAAAATCAGCAATATGAGGGATATGCTTCCGATCCTTGAAAAGATTGCAAAGATGGGCAAACCGTTCCTTATCATTTCAGAGGATGTAGAGGGTGAGGCGCTTGCAACTTTGGTTGTAAACAAACTCCGCGGCACGCTTCAGGCATGTGCTGTGAAGGCACCGGGCTTCGGCGACAGGAGAAAGGCAATGATGGAGGATATCGCAACCCTCACAGGCGGCAAGCTCATTGCTGAAGAGCTCGGCATAAAACTTGAGACCGTTGATATTAAAGACCTTGGAAAGGCAAAGAGGATAGTAATTGACAAGGAGAACACCACAATCATTGACGGCGCCGGGAAAAAGGCTGACATAGAGGGCCGTGTAAAGCAGATACGGGCTCAGATTGAGGAAACGACATCGGATTATGACAAGGAGAAATTGCAAGAAAGACTTGCAAAACTTGTCGGCGGCGTTGCCGTAATCAATATCGGAGCCGCGACCGAGACAGAGATGAAGGAAAAGAAGGCGCGGGTTGAGGATGCGCTCCACGCCACAAGGGCTGCAGTTGAAGAAGGCATTGTCCCCGGCGGCGGCGTAACATATTTAAGAATACTATCCGCTGTTGAAAAACTAAAACTTGAGGGCGACCAGCAGTTCGGCGTCAATATCGTGAAGAAATCGCTTGAAGAGCCGATCAGACAGATTGCGGCCAATGCAGGAGCTGAAGGCTCAATCGTTGTTGACAAGGTGAAGAGAGAAAGCGGCGCATTCGGATTCAATGCCGCAACGGAAACCTATGAAGACCTTTTAAAGGCAGGCGTAATTGACCCGACAAAGGTTACAAGGTATGCGCTTCAGAATGCCGCTTCAATTGCAGGGCTTATGCTCACCACAGAGGCGATGATTGCCGAGAAGCCGAGGGAAGAAAAAGGCGGCGGAATGGGAATGCCCGGCGGAATGCACCCTGGAATGGGCGGCATGGAAGGCATGATGTAAAATCAACAAGCGAGTTGAATTCGCAGCAAAAGGGTGTCCTTCAACATGGACACCCTTTTTTTTGGAGATGAAGAACAGTTGTTGTCAGACATGTGCGGCGCCAAAATGATAATATTCTTTAAAATTTATTGAAAAGCAGCTTGTTATTCTGCATAATAGTTGCCGCCTGTTTCATTTTATAAGGAACAACAAACAAACTGTGATGAAAATTTTTTTCAACAGACATCGTTTAAGGCCAAAAGTCTGCAAAAACTGTTTTGTCATTGCGGGAACCCATAGCGGCGTCGGCAAGACGACCATAGCCATCGGCCTCATGTCTGCTCTGCGAAAAAGGGGAGCGATTATTCAACCTTTCAAGGTCGGTCCCGATTATATTGATCCGAGTTATCACAGAGCGGTATGCAGAAGGCCGTCATATAATCTTGATACATGGATGATGGAAGTTGATGGCGTTAAAAGGACGTTTGTAAAGGCAATGCACCTAATCCCCCCGCACCCCCCTTTACTAAAGGGGGGAAGGGGGGATTTTTTGGGCATCATTGAAGGCGTCATGGGACTTTTTGATGGAAGAGACGGAAAAAGTGAAGAAGGCTCTACTTCCCATGTCGCAAAGGTTTTAGGGGTTCCTGTCATATTGGTTGTTGATGCCAGAAGCATGGCGAGGAGCGCCGGCGCTCTGGTTTACGGCTATGAAAAGTTCGACCCAAAGGTAAATATCGCAGGTGTTATATTGAACAGGGTTGGCAGCGAGAGGCATTTTAAAATGCTGAAACACGCTGTGGAGACAAAGTGCAGGGCAAGGGTATTGGGTTACATCCCGCGAGATGAAGAAATTAGCTTACCGGAGAGACATTTGGGACTGGTAATGGCAGGAGAGACGGGGGCAAGATTTAAAAAACTTAGAGAGTTAATAGAAAGGTTTGTGGATATTGATGGAATATTAAGGATAGCGGGCAAGGCAAAAAAAACCATATCGCCCGCCACTCACCGTTTACCGCTCACCGCTTGCATCGCTGTTGCAATGGATGACGCCTTTTGTTTTTACTATCAGGAAAACCTTGACATGTTGAAAGAACTTGGCGCCAAACTTGTTTTTTTTAGCCCTTTAAAAGATAAGAGGTTGCCTGAAAACATAGATGGTATTTATCTCGGCGGCGGGTATCCTGAACTTTTTGCAAAACAACTTGAGGTAAACAAGCCCATGCGAAAGGTAATAAGGGCTTTTGCAGATAAAGGATTCCCAATTTATGCCGAATGTGGCGGACTTATGTATCTCGGAAAGGGGTTGAAGGATTTAACCGGCAAAGAATATGAAATGGCCGGGGTATTTCCGTGGGTCTCACGTATGCTTGAAAAAAGAAAATCACTTGGTTACAGAGAGGTAAAAGCTATTGACAGTTGCCCCTTCTTGAAAAAAGGAGAGAAAATCCGCGGCCACGAATATCATTACTCTGAGATAGACGAGCCATCCAATAGAATAAAAAGAGTTTACCGCATCACGCATAACCCCCCTTCACCCCCCTTTAATAAAGGGGGGCAAGTGGGGGTTGAAGGCTATCTCTACAAAAATACCCTTGCCAGCTACATTCATCTGCACTTTGCAAGCAACCCGAAATTTGCGGAGGGGTTTATAAAATTGTGCATACGCAACAAGTGCAAGTTGTAGCTTGCCAGCCCCGACATTAGGTTGGGTGCCCCGTGGATGTTTTAATCCCTCGGCACTTCCAGCATCCTGTCCAACGCCTTTTTTGCCGGTATCCGTATTTCCTCCGGCACTTTTACTATTCTATCCATTCCCTGCAAAACCTCCAGCACATCCTCAAGGGTGATGAGTTTCATGTTGGGACAGATTAAACTCTTTGATGCCAGAATAAAAGTCTTTTCTGGGTTTTCTTTTTTAAGGCGGTAGAGGATTCCCATCTCCGTGCCTACAATAATTGTCTTTGCCTTTGTCTCTTTTGCAAATGTATACACCCCTGATGTGGAACGCACGGCATCAGCAAGCTCAATCACTTCCGGCCTGCATTCAGGGTGACAGACAAAGACTGCGTCAGGATGTTTTTCTTTGAGTTTCAATATCTCCACCGGTTTCAGTTTTTCATGCGTGGGGCAAAAACCATCCCACCACTCCATCTTTTTCTTGGCTGTTCTTGCAACATACATGGAGAGATTTCTGTCGGGTATCATATATACGCTATCTGATTTTATGGAATTTACAACCTTCACTGCATTTGCGGATGTGCAACAGATGTCGCTTAATGCCTTTACCTCAGCAGTTGTGTTCACATATGCAACCACTGGCACACCCGGCCTTTTCTCTTTTTCCTTTCGCAAATCCTCCGCCGTTATCATATCCGCCATAGGACATCCCGCGTCAAGCCTCGGCAGTATAACGGTTTTATCAGGGCAAAGGATAGAAGCGCTCTCCGCCATAAAATGAACGCCGCAGAACACAATCACCTTTGCATCCGACTTTGCAGCAGCCTGGCTCAAAGCCAGAGAATCGCCGCAGATGTCCGCCATTGCCTGCACCTCATCCCGCTGATAGTTGTGCGCAAGCATAAGGGCATTTTTTTGTTTCAAGAGCGTTCGGATTTCTTTTTGGAGGTCCTTGAATTTCTTCATATAAAAGGGATAACCATGTAAGTAGTTAGAAACCGCTCCTTTTTATCCTTTCCTGGCAATCGTCTTTAGATGGGCTCTGTTGTAGAAACAGGAAGAATAAACAGGCGCAAAA
>CAZVZI010000217.1:0-3822 GCA_964631455.1 uncultured Thermodesulfobacteriota bacterium
CCAAAAATAACCATTGATCCTGACCCAAAGACCAGGCTCCCTGCCACATCCGATGTCAGGGTCTATAACGATTCAGTGGAAAAGGATTTTGCTTTGCACAAGGATACGATTGTCCTCGGCATTGTCCACAAAAAGGGAATCTTCAATCAGACGACCCTTGAAAAAGTTGCGGGGATAACGGATGAAATCCTCAAGCTCAAAGGCGTTGTGGTCAAAGATGTGACAAGTTTTACGACTGTGGACAATGTTGTAGCAAGCGCAGAAGGCATCTCTGTTCAGCCGCTCATGGGCAATGTCCCTAAGACAGAACAGAAGATGGCGGCATTCAAAAAATCCATCTATGACAATCCGCTTATTGTTGACCGCCTTGTTTCTAAAGACGGCACAACAACAGCTGTCTACATTCCTCTTGAGTCTGGTGCAAACGGCAAAGAGATTGCGGATAAGGTAAAGGCCGTTGTCAGCAAGGAAAAAGGCGACGAACAGTATTATGTTGCAGGCGACCCTGTTGCCAGAGATACCTTTGGCGCCGAGATGTTCAAGCAGATGGGGTTTTTCTCGCCAATTGCCGGCATGGTCATGATGGTTGTGCTGTATCTCTTGTTCGGCAATATCGGCCTTATCTCATCGGTTATGGCAGTTGCCATGATAAGCGTTATATGGAGCATGGGGCTGCTCATCGGTCTTGGCTATCCTGTGCACATAATGTCATCTATGATACCGGTCTTCTTAATGGCAATTGCAACGGACTCCATCCACATATTCAATGAGTTCTATTTCAGGTTTAGGGAAATAAAAAATAAAAAGCAGGCTGTGCTGGATACCATGCGGGTAGTGGGCCAGCCTGTGAAATATACTGCCCTTGCAACGGCTGCAGGCTTCGGAGTTCTGGCAATAATGCACATTATTCCGGTAAAGGTGTTCGGTATCATCATCGCGTTCGGCACTATTGCCATAAGGTTGATGAGTTTCAGCCTTATCCCGGCTGCGATGATGTTGGTGAGCGAGAAGAAAATTTTAGCAGCTGCAAACGGAGAAGATGAAAAAGAAAACAGGGCGGCGCAGATATTGAAAGGGTTAGGCGCAATCGGAGCGCATAAAAGCGCGGCAACTGTTGTTGTGGGCGTCATTGTGCTTATTGTCGCCGGAGTCGGCATAAGCAAGATCAATGTCAACAACAATATGGTCAAATGGTTTAAGGCCGGAAGCGAGGTGAGAGAGGCGGACAGGATAATCAATGAAAAGCTTGGCGGCACAGCCCTTGGGTATGTTGTGGCTGTTTCGGGAGAAGATGATTTTATCAAACAACCGGAGACCATGAGATATATTGAATCGCTGCAGAGGGATATGGAGAAACTCCCGAATGTGGGAAAAACCTTTTCAGTTGTTGACTATGTAAAAAGGATAAACAGGGTGTTTAATAACAACGACCCTGCCTTTGATATGGTGCCTGACACAAAAGAGGCGATCGCCCAGTATCTCTTTATGTTCAGCATGTCTGCAAAGCCGAGCGATCTGGATAATGTGGTGGACTACCCGTTCAGAAAGGCAAATATCTGGGTTCAGCTCAAGACATGGGATGCAAAGGCAATGCAGGATGTGATAAACGAGGTCAAGACATACACCGCCGCCCACCCTTTGCCGGGCGTGGAGTTCAAGTCCGCAGGAACAGCGTATTTCAATCTCGTGTGGAATAATGAGGTGCTATACGACATGCTCAAGGGATTTATCCTTGCGCTCATCATCGTGTTTGTTATTCTCGTGTTCAACTTCCGCTCGTTCAAATGGGCTGCCATTGCCTATATGCCGCTCTTATTTACTATCGCAGTGATATACGGCGTTGTCGGATTCATGGGCAAGGACTTTGATATGCCCATATCCGTTTTGTCATGCCTCTCCCTGGGCATGGCTGTTGACTTTGCCATACATTTTATCAGCAGGTTCAGGAGAAGGGTGGAAGAAGGGCAGACACAGGGGGCTGCCCCTACAATTACTGATGCGCTCCTCTGGACGGCCGCGCGTCCCGGCAAGGGTATAATGAGGAATGCACTGCTTTTTGCAACGGCGTTTTCCGCCATGATATTCGCGCCGCTCACGCCGTATGTTACCGTTGGCTTATTTATAGCGAGTATGATGTTTTTAAGCGCCCTGATGAGCATAATATATCTGCCGGCGCTCATTGTGATGTTCAGGGGATGGCTGTTTGGTTCACGCTGAAAAAGGCCAGACCCATGACTCTGTCATGGGTGCCCCGCTATATTGTCGCTGCGGCTTCTGCGCTCAACATACTATTCAAGTATGCCTCGCTTGAAGCCTTGCTCCGCCTTGCATCTGGGACATTTTTGAGCGTGAATGGCTGAAACAATACCAAAAAGGAGGCATGTTTATGAAAAAAGTTCGAAGTTCGGAGTTCGGAGTTTGGAGTTGGAAAATTTATATAGGTCTGTTTTTACTATTCACTATTCACTTCTCACTATTCACTGTCTCTCATGCCGCCGATGTAACGGACATCATGAAAAAAACCCAGCTTGCCTTTTTGTATCAGGGTAAAGACATGAAGATAAGGGTTTACATGAGGCTTATAAGTCAGGATGGCAAGGAGCGGGTGCGGGAGATGACCATGCTCCGCAAGAATTATCAGGAGGGCGGGGATCAGAAATACTTTATCTACTTTTATCAGCCTGCGGATGTCAGGGATATGACATTCATGGTCTATAAATATGCGGCCAAGGATGACGACCGATGGATATTTATGCCTGCGCTTAATATGGTGCGGAGAATCGCAGCCAATGACAAACGGAGCAGCTTTGTGGGCTCTGACTTTACCTATGAGGATGTTTCAGGGAGAGATATAGAGGATGATAATCACACCATTGCGCAAGAGGAAAAGATCGGCGATAGAGATGTCAATGTAATAAAGAGCGCGCCAAAAGATGAAAGGGGCGCGGATTTCAGCTATAAACTTTCATGGATAGATAAAGGAAATTTTCTGCCGCTGAAAGAGGAATATTACGACAAACGCGGCGAGCTTTACAAAGTATTCACAGCAAATGAAGTAAAGGATGTTCAAGGTTTTCCGGTGATAACAAAGAGGACAATGAAAGATGTAAAGACCGGGCACAGGACAGAGGTTTCCTATCAGAAGACCGAGTTCAATGTTGGTTTGACCGATGATGTGTTTACCGAACGGTACTTGAAGAAGCCGCTTAAAAAATGGATAGAATAAGATTGTAGGGGCAGGGCTTGCCCCCGCCCACAATGGTCGCCCTTACAAAAACAACAAATGGCAGACTTAATAACAAGGAGGATACCATGGCACGGATAGTTATTATCGGAGCATCAACAGGGGGGTTGCCTGCTGCATATGAGATAAAGGCTATGCTGGGCGGTAGCCACGAGGTGACGGTGATTTCCAATACCGAGACCTTTCATTTTGTCCCTTCCAACCCGTGGGTTGCTGTAGGGTGGAGGACGAGAAAGGACATCAGTTTTCCGCTGAGACCGCATCTTGAGAAGAAGGGAATCAAGTTGATTGCAGAGGCAGCGCAGAAAATAGACCCTGCGAAAAATGAGGTGATAACCGCAGCAGGCACGGTTGTGCCTTACGATTATCTTGTGATTGCCACAGGCCCAAAATTGGCATTTGAAGAAATCGAGGGGGCCGGGCCTGGAAAGAATACCGTTTCCATCTGCACTGTTGACCATGCGGAAGAGGCTTATGCGCAATATCTTAACTTTTTGAAAGAGCCGGGGCCTGTGGTAATCGGAGCGGCGCAATTGGTGTCGTGCTTCGGTCCTGCTTATGAAGTCGCCTTTATTCTT
>CAZVZI010000218.1:0-3818 GCA_964631455.1 uncultured Thermodesulfobacteriota bacterium
AAAATCCCCCCTAACCCCCCTTTTGCAAAGGGGGGGAGGGGGGATTATGTCCGGCTTTTTTATCACTGCCTTTCTGAAAAAACATATTGCAAGGCCCCAGAACATGATAAATGGCGCATCGGTTGTCATAAGCACAGAGCCTGCCGCATAAAGAGGCGTAATGGATGGGAGCAAACCTGCAAAAAAACCGGCCCTTTGGCTGTTAAATATATCTCTTGTTACCGTATAAAGGGTCAGCGATACAATTGCGGCAATAATTACCGCTCCTATTCTAACTGAAACTTCATTATTGCCCCCAATCTTTGTAAAAAAGGCTATTACATAGGCAACTATAGGGCCTTTGCTGTAATAGCTTAAATCAAGCCTCCTTGACCACTCCCAGTAATGCGCCTCATCCGGCGAGAGGTCAAACGGCCCCTGCCAGATATACCATATGCGGAATATGGTCATGATTGAAAGGATGAGGAAAAAATAACGTTTATTAAAAATCATCACCCTCAGCCTTGAGCCTGTATTTTTTATTAAACCATGCAACAACCGCAGGTATAAGTCTTCTATCTGCTCCTATGGCGATCACAGCGCCAACGCTCCCAACCAATGCGCCGCCGGTCACATCAAGAGGGTAGTGAGCGCCGACATATATTCTGGAGTATGCAACAAGAACGGCTATGCACAAAAAGACAGGAGAATACCTTCTGTAGATATAGGACAGATAAACCGCAGTGGCAAAGGCATTTGTGGCATGGCCTGATGGAAATGAAAATGAGTCGGTGCAGCCGGCCAAAATATTAACATCGGCAAGCGCATTGCACGGCCTAATCCGGTGAGTAAGATTCTTCATAACATCGGCTGCCAAATCGCTCAGCAAGACAGCCGCCACAACAATGATAAGCGCCTTTCTGTCTTTCCATCTGCCGAGGGCAAAAATTGTAAGCCATGCAATGATTGTAACATTTACAAAATTTGCCTTCGTGGTTATAAACGGCATAAAGAAATCTAAAAAAAAGGTCGTAAGCCTTGTATTCAGGATATAAAAAAGGCTTTTGTCAAGTTGCAATATGTAATCCACTCGTCGCTCCTCTTTGTTTATAATTTAGTTGCGCCTCCACCATCGGCAGGACATCGCTTATCCCTATCTCCTTCATGCAGATATTATCCTTGCCTTTGCAAACCCTTGAAAAACATGGACTGCACGGCAATTCCTTTCTGATAATGCTGTGTATCTTGCCATAAGGTCCTGTCCTCCACGGCGCTGTCGGTCCGAAAATTGCCACCACAGGCACACCCATTGCGGCGGCAATATGCATGGGCCCTGAATCAACGGTAATGACTGCGGACGAGAGGCTCATAAGATGCGCAAGCTCCTTCAGGGTTGTTTTTCCTGTTAAATCTGCAACACGGTTATTAGTCAAAGAGGCGATTTCCTTATTTTTCTCGCTGTAAGACGCCCCTACAATAACCACACTGCAAGCTAATCTATCCATTATTTCATTGCATAGACCGGCAAACTTTTCAGTATCCCATAGCTTGGTCTTCCATCTTGCCATATGGTTGATAATTACAAACGGCTCATCATTCCGTATGCCATTTGCCCTCAGCAAATCCGAAACTTTTTTCTTTTCAGTTTCTGAAATGGGAATAGGAAACTTAACCTCGCTGCAATTGACTTTTAGATATTTTATAATATCAAGATACCTGTCAACTGCGTGCTTATCCGGATCGTACGCAGGGAGCCTCTCGTTTAAAAAAAGATAACTCATCTCTCTTGACTTATCAAAACCTATGCGCCTTTTTCCGCCTGATAAAAATACCCATATCCCGCTTTTGAAAAGGCCCTGAAAATCCAGAACAATATCATAATCCAATGCCCTGATATTTTTAGCAACATTGTATGTGCCCTTGAAATCCCTGAACCATCCCCTTTTCCTGATTGTAAAAACATCGTTCAACAAAGGGTGCCCAATAAGGATATTGCTTGCAGCCTCTTCCACAAGCCAGTCTATCTTTGCGGACGGGTAGGCATTCCTCAGCGCATATAGCGCGGGAAGAGTATGCACAACATCGCCTATGGAGGAAAGTTTTATGATAAGGATTTTCATTTGTCTTTAATTATCCACTCAACAGCATCTTTTAAATCATTTGCGATATATGAAGGCTTGTGCAGAAGTTTTCCTTCCTCGTCTTTTCCGGCGCCGGTAAGAACCAGTATTCCTTTGCCGCCAATCTTGCGCGCAATCTCAACATCCGAAACCTTATCGCCCACAACATAGGATTTCTCAAAATCTATATGCAGATCCTTCTTTGCCTTTTCGAGCATTCCTGTTTTCGGTTTTCTGCACTCGCAATTATCGTCAGGATGATGCGGACAATAGTATATCCCGTCGAGATGGGCGCCATTTTTTTTAAGAACATCTTCAAGCCTCTTATTGACTGCATCCGCAGCCTCTTTGGAAAAATAGCCCCTTGCAACACCTGACTGATTTGTTATAACAACGACCTTAAACCCTTTTGAGTTGAGTCTTTTAATCGCAGAAAAAACGCCGTCAATGATGACAAGTCTTTCTGGAGAGTCAATATAACCCGTATCCTCGTTTATAGTTCCATCCCTGTCAAGAAAGACAGCAAGATTATTATACATTTTCAAATTCCTGAATAAATTTTACTGACGTCTCATACACATCATCTTCAGTAACCATGTTAAAACAATTATAGTGCCCGTACCTGCACTCCCTTTCAAAACACGGACTGCATTCAATATCTTTCTTTATTATCATAACATTATCCCCAACCGGGCCTGTAAGTTTTGGGTCTGTGGAACCAAAAATTGCCATGGTTGGGATTCCGAGCGATGCGGCAATGTGCATAGGCCCGCTGTCATTAGTGATAAACAGCTTGCATCTCTCCATAATGGCGATACTCTTCCTTAAATCAACCCCCCCGGCAAGATTCAAACCCTCAACCCCCTCTAAAACCTCCGCGCAGACACTCTTATCTTCCTTCCCTCCGAATAGAATAATCTTTGCATTATAATTATCAATCAATCTCCCTGCCACACTGCCGAATTTATCGGCCATCCACCTCTTTGCAGGCCCATAACTTGCGCCTGGCGCTATACCTATGATAATTCCATTATCAATACCTTTTTCTCTCAAAAAATCTTTAGCCCAATCTTTCTCATCTTTAGCCAAATATATTTTAGGACTTATCCCTTTATTGAATTCAAACCCGCCGGCTATTGTATTTTTATTCCGGCTTATGATTTTACTTACTATCTTCAAATAATAAAAAACCTGATGCGTCTTTTTTATATCCGAATCCAATCTTACCGAATTTGTAAGCAGCATACCTCTGAAATCTCTATCATAGCCAATTCTAACCGGTATTCTTGCCAGAAAGACAATCAGGGCGGCCTCAAAGGCATTCTGGAAAAGCACAGCCATATCAAAGCCATAGTCCTTGATATCCTTAATCAATCTCCACATCCCGGCAACGCCGCTGTGCCTGCTTTCTTTATCGTAGTCAATAATCCTTTTTATAACCGGATTATTGAAGAAAACAGGGCTAACCCAAGGCTTTGCAAGCACAGTTATTTCAGCCTGAGGATAAACTGATTTTATTTTCTCTATGGCAGGCAAACAAAGCACTGCATCGCCAATCCAGTTTGGCACACGGATAAGGATTTTTTTTATACCTGTTATGTCTGGCTGAAGCATAAATACTTATATGTTTATTATGTCTATGTAAGACCTTTAAATTCATAGAGTTTATCAAAAATGTCGGATAAAGTCATCAAGGAAGTGAAAACGCAAATTAGAAGG
>CAZVZI010000219.1:0-3810 GCA_964631455.1 uncultured Thermodesulfobacteriota bacterium
CAGATGGGCTGGGACATGGATATGAGCCATTTTGCAAAGAATGTGGATGTGGCAAAGATCGGCAGGGATGCCGCAAAGAGGGCGGTTCTTATGCTCGGCGCAAGAAATATAAAAACCGTAAAATGCCAGGTTGTCATAGAAAATATCATCGTGGGCGAATTTTTGGAAATCCTTGCCCCGTCTTTCCATGCGGACAATCTTAATAAGGGGAAATCCATGCTCAAGGGAAAGAAAGATAAAAAGATTTTCAGTGATAAGATTACTATATGGGATGACGGCCTCTTGCCGAACGGCTGGGTCGCATCTGAGTATGACGGCGAAGGTGTTCCAAAGCAAAAGACCTGCCTTGTTGACAAAGGGGTTTGTCTTAATTATCTTTATGATACATACTGGGCAAAGAGAGAAAGAACGGCATCTACAGGGAATGCAGCGAGATCTAACTTTAAGTCAATATCAACTATCGGCGTATCTAATCTTTATATGGAAAAAGGGAAAACGGATTTTGACGGGCTTTTAAGACGCATGAATAATGGTCTTCTTATTACAAATATACTTGGGGCGCATACTGCAAATCCCATAACAGGCGATTTTTCATTCGGCGCTGCCGGTTTGTGGATAGAGGGCGGCGAGGTCAGCTATCCTGTAAGAGGAACCGCCATATCAGGGAATATGCTTGAGCTGTTTTCAAAGGTGGAACTTGTAGGCAGTGACATGCGATTTTTAGGCGGTATAGGCGCGCCGAGTCTGCTGATAGGCGAAATGGAAGTAAGCGGGGTCGACTGAACATGGATGATAAGATAGAAAGCATTATTTCTAATGCAAGGATATTTGGATCCTTAGCCGGTAAAGATATAAAGACCTTGGCCAAGATGGGCGAGAAAAGACAGTGGCTGAAGGGGAGCCAGATTATAAGCGAAGGGGAGGAAGGCGATGCCCTCTATCTTATACTTTCCGGCAAGGTAAAGGTGGTTTTGTATGGAGAAGAGGGGAAAGAGATTATATTGTCAATTATGAAAGAGGGCGATGTGTTTGGAGAAATGGCCCTTTTTGACGGAGAACCTCGGTCTGCAAATGTTGAGGTGGTAGAGGATGCGGAGTGTTTTATAATTCATGGCGATGCCCTTCTGAATTATATTAAGACCCACCCTGCGGTAGCGCTTAATTTTTTGGCGCATCTTTCAAGGCGGCTTCGTGAGGCGGATAGAAAAATAGGGGGGCTGGCCCTTCTGGATGTATGCGGAAGAATTGCCCATACCCTTTTAAGCATTGCAAATGCCGAGAGCAACATGCAGGAGACCGGGGTTGTGTCTATTGAAAGGTTGACCCACGAGAATATAGCCGCCATGATAGGTTCATCCAGAGAGGTAGTCAGCAGGGCTTTAAAAAAAATGAATCAGGAGGGATACATTAAAATAGAAAAAAAGAGATTTGTATTGCACGTATAAATATGGTGTGACTTATGTTACAGACTGTTAATCTTCATAGGTGATAGGGTAAAACTAAGTTTTAAGAAGAAAGTACGTTTGCCGTTTGCAGCAGGATAAAAACCTTGACAAATTTAACCATGTGTGATATGGACAAACTGAATTTTTAGAGAAAGGAGGGTTGGAAAATTGAAGAAAAAAAGATTCTTTACGGTTTTTATTGTTCCCCAGGACCCTTCTCACATTAGAAAGTTTAAACTTCCTCTCAATGTGTTGAAAACCATAGCTGTTGCAGCAAGCATCTCTTTTGCAGGGTTTTCGTTTATACTTTTTGACTATACCAAAGTGAAACTTAAAACCCACGAGCTTAACATGCTGAGAAAGGAAAATGCCGAACAGAAGATACAATTGCAGACATTTGCAAGCAAAATGACTGACTTGGAATTTCATATGGCTAAACTGAAGCAGTTTGACAAAAAACTGAGGATTATTACAAATATGGAGGTGCCTGCCGGCTCTAACCAGATGCTCGGCATCGGAGGGCCATCGCCTGAAGAGGAGGATATGGTCACATTGGGCGGCGCCAGAGACGGGCTGATAAAACAGATGCATTCCGACCTTGATCAGTTAAAGACGGAGGCAATGACGCAGGAAAAAAGCTTTACCGAGCTTCATGAATACCTTTTTAAGCAAACATCGCTTTTTGCCTCTACCCCTGCGATATGGCCCGCAAGGGGATGGGTAACATCTACTTTCGGCTACCGCATATCACCGTTTACCGGTTTAAAACAGATGCATGAAGGCATTGACATTGCAAATGCTGCGGGCACACCTGTGTTTGCGCCTGCCGATGGTATTGTAAGCAAGGTTGACAGAGAAAACGGACTTGGAAAAAATGTCGTCATAAATCACGGCTATGGGATAGTTACCAGATACGGCCATCTCTCCGAGATGTATGTGCATGTGGGCAAGCGGGTTAAAAGGGGAGAGAAAATTGCCGCTATCGGCAGTACCGGCAGAAGCACCGGGCCGCACCTGCATTATGAGGTGCTGGTGAACAGGGTTAATGTAAATCCCGACAAATATATTTTAAACTAAATAATCGGTTTTTTTAAGCAAAGCCCTGCCAAAATCATGCGGCAGGGTTTTGTATTTTTTAGTCTGCTTGACTTTCATTATTCAATTAAGTTACTTTACTTCATAATAGCTGAAATACTCGATCAGTGAGGTTTGAGTACTTCATCATTTCGGAAGATGTAGCAGCAGTTGCTCTCCATTATGGAAAAGGCCAGATATATTGCGTTAGAGGGACCTATCGGGGTTGGAAAGACCAGTCTTACGCAGCTTTTAGCAGAAGAATTTAAAGGTAGCATGCTGTTGGAAGAGGTTGATGATAACCCTTTTCTTGGCAGTTTTTATAAAGACAGGCAAAAATATGCGTTCCAGACCCAGCTTTTTTTTCTTTTAAGCAGATACAAACAGCAAAAAGACCTGGGCCAGCAGGAGCTTTTTAATTCAACCGTTGTTGCAGATTATCTTTTTGCCAAGGACAAAATTTTTGCCTACCTCAATCTGGATGAAAACGAGCTGGCTCTGTATGAACAGATATACAGGCTGCTGGATGCGAGGATACCTAAGCCTGACCTGGTAATCTACCTTCAGGCAAGCACGGAAGTGCTTATTGAAAGGATAAAAAAAAGAAATAAGGTTTATGAGAAAGGTATTGAAGAGGATTATATAGAAAAACTGGTTGATTCATACAACAGATACTTTTTTTATTATACAGATACGCCTCTTCTTGTGGTGAACACATCCGATATAGATTTTGTTGACTCCCCTGATGACCTGGTGAATGTGATAAATGAGATAAGGTCTATAAAGGGAGGGGTGCAGCATTATGTGTCGGTAAGATAGTAGTTACTAACCGCTTGGATTCAAATTTCTTGAACCGGGACGGAAGGACGATAGAATTTTTGTTTACATGGCCTTCTGTATCTGTTTCAGAAGGCTTTTTTATTTGGGTTGGTGGATATATTGAAAAAGACAACAGTCCTTGACATCATGAAAATGAAAGCAGAGGGAAAAAAAATCCCTGTGCTTACCGCTTATGATTATCCGACTGCAAAAATTCTGGATGAGGCCGGCATACCGCTTATTTTAGTCGGAGATTCGGCAGGCATGGTATTTGCCGGATGTAAAGATACCTTATCTGTAACAACGGATGAGATGCGCTATCACACGAGAGCAGTAATGAGGGGGTGTAAGAACGCCCTTGTTGTTACTGACATGCCATTCTTATCTTATCAGGTGTCGATTGAGGGTGCAAAAAAGAATGCTGGTTTACTGGTGAGAGAGGGCGCAGAGGCTGTTAAGCTGGAAGGTGGCG
>CAZVZI010000220.1:0-3807 GCA_964631455.1 uncultured Thermodesulfobacteriota bacterium
ACAAATTCCTTCGCGTCAAAATCCCGCAGGTCTTCAACCCCTTCGCCCACGCCTATAAACCGGATAGGTATCTTTAATTCATTTGCAATCGCCACTATTATGCCGCCTTTGGCTGTTCCATCCAGTTTGGTAAGGGCTATGCCTGTAAGGCCGACTGCGTCATTGAAGATGCGCGCCTGAGCCAAGGCATTCTGGCCTGTGGATGCATCCAACACCAAAAGCGTCTCATGCGGCGCGCCCGGAATTTCTCTGGATACGATCCTTTTAACCTTTTTTAACTCTTCCATTAAGTTTACCTTTGTATGCAGCCTTCCTGCCGTATCTAAAATCACAATATCAGCCTTTCTTGCCATGCCTGCCCTTACAGCATCAAAGGCAACCGCAGCCGGGTCGCCTCCCTGCGCCTGTTTGATAATATCACAGCCTGCCCTTTTTGCCCATATCTCCAACTGCTCTATTGCCGCCGCCCTGAATGTATCTCCTGCCGCAAGGATAACCTTCCGGCCCTGGGATGTAAATTTGGTTGCAAGTTTTCCGATGGTTGTGGTTTTTCCGACTCCGTTCACGCCCAGAGCCATGATTACAAAAGGCTTTGCCGTAACCTCAAGAGGTTTCTGACAGTCTTTTAGTATGCCGAAGACAACCTCTCTCAGATAATTTTTAAGCCCTTCTGCGTCATATCCCTTAAGCCCGTTCCTCATATCATTCACAATCAAGCCGGATGTCTTTACGCCGACATCGGCGGTTATGAGGGTTTGTTCCAGCATTTCCGCCAATTCCTCACGTGAAGGCCCTGAAGAAAAAAGACCGTCTATTTTGTCGGCAATACTGCTGTGGGTCTTGGTAAGGCCCGCTTTGAGACGTTCAAAAAGGTTTTTCATGTATGTTTAGATAACACAGAATGTAAGACGGTTGCAATATGATTAAAATCATATCAAATTCCACAACATATGATAAATATTTATATAGGTTTAAAAAAAGGAGCAATAATAATGAAAAAACTGGATACAAAGCAAATGATAGAGTTCACCCCTGATTCAAAAAACTCTTTTCTCATCTTCGACTCTGATCAGGCGCGGTTGGCGCTCTTTTGCTCGGAGCCTGGCCAAGGTGTTAAAAAATGCAGCAGCAGCTCAAGGGTCATGATGACTGTTCTCGAGGGCAAGGGTGTTTTTTTAACCGATGGCGAGGAGATAGAAGGTGGGCCAGGCTCTGTCATTATATGGGAACCGGGAGAACCCCACGGCTATATTGCCAAAACAAGGCTTGTGTTTCTGGCCACCATTGCGCCGAGGCCATAGGGATAGTGTTTTAGTTGTATAAAACCACAAAAAGGAGGAATACAACATGAATACCGTAAATCACGGCTATCTAATCAAGCTAAGGGAAGATCACAAAGCATTCAGGCAGCTTCTGGAGGAGATTAAAACGCTTATCCACATAAAAGACTTTAGCGGAATAGCGTCTCGTATCGGCTTGCTTAAAAGGGGGCTTGTTTCGCATACAAAAAAAGAGGATGAAAAACTTTATACAGAGCTTCTTCAGGTGGCAAAAAAGGAAAATATGTCATTGATTCAGTCAACAATCAACACATTTTCCAATTCAATGAACAAGATTGCCGCAAGGTCCATTGACTTTTTTGATAAATATTCAGATAGGGGAGAGATAGAAAAATCTCAGAGCCCATTCACCTCAAATTTTGACGCTATTCAGAGAGATATCTTGATAAGACTGGAGAGCGAAGAAAAGGCGCTGTATTCAATGTACGAAAAATATTGTTGTTAACCGCTTATCTCCTCCGGATAGATTTATATTTTTCTAACCTTACGAATATCTCATTTTTTATTTGAGTGAATGGACAATAAAGGATATACTTATTTTATAGCGTCAGAGTATTATGTATTATACTAAAAAAACTTTGACTCTCGCAAAACGGAGGTTATATGGAAAATGGCAAGATTGGAAAAATGAGGAATGGGTTTTTTATCGTGGCGATGCTTGTGATAACAGGCATTGGGATATTGCACGCAGCCAACCCTATAGGCGGAGAAAAGAAACCCATTCTTTCGCCGGAGCCTTTTAAAGGCAAGACAGCTTACACATATCAAATTGCAAAAGAAATGCCGGGGGTTCTGGACAGCCTCTACTGTTACTGCGATTGCCAGAAGCATTCCGGCCATAAGAGCCTTTTATCATGTTATACGGACAAGCACGCAGCTTTCTGCGATGTATGCCAGAATGAGGCCATAATGGCATATGAACTTTATAAACAAGGCAAGGATATCCCGACAATAAAGAAGATGGTGAATGAGGAGTTTGGGAGATAGGAGACACAACAAATGATTGATATTATCAAACCGGTCCGTTACGGCATTTTAATCGGCCTCATCGGCCTTGTATTTGGCATCGGCTGGGCATTTTGGCTTGTGCTGGGGCATGAAAGGATACATAAAAGCCTTGAAAAGGGGGCGGCTGAAAAAAAAGAGGCGCATAGTTTTATTCAGCTTTTAGAGCCGGATACTGTTTACGCACACACTAACGAAAAGAAGAAAACAGAAGAGATGAACCACTCGCACATGGAAGGAATGAGCGCAGGAAAAGGAGATGAACATCAACACGGCGAAGGAGAAGCAAAGCCGCATTTTGAAGGCGGACATGACAGTCCCCTTATGGAACTTGCCCACACAAGGCTAAAAAGAGGCCATGTTCATGCCATGGGGCTTGGTTTGCTTGCCATAGCAATTTCTTTTGTTCTTGCCTTTACCACTGCCCCTGACAGGATAAAAACCGCTGCGTCTATCCTTGCAGGTCTTGGCGGTTTAATCTATCCGTTCGCTTGGATTGTCATGGGCTATAGAACGCCGGGGTTTGGCCCTGATTCGGCAGAGGCGTCCGTAACGGTTATTGCAGGGCCTGGCGTTGCGCTTGTGCTCCTTGGAATCTTTACAGCAGGGACTTTTCTTTTAAAGGATATTTTTTCAAGGGAATAGAAAAGAGAAGACAGTCCTACCCCTATCCCCCTCTGGAGGGATACAGGGGTAGGAATTTTGAATTGGAAAAGGAATTATGACCCCCGCATATCTTTCTTGGCATCAGAAATTTTTTAAATCTCTCTCGGCTCAATCAAGAGCTTAATGCCCTCTATAACCTGTCTCATCCGAAATTGCGATAATGCGCCGGTCTTTTCAATCAGGTCGGATTTATCAACTGTTATAACCTGAGATACATTTACCACACTATCTTTTTTGAGCCCGCCTTCGCCTTTTTTCAGCAAAATATTGCCGGGCGCCTTTGCCCTTTTAATATTGGATGTTATTGCGCAAACCACAACAGTGTTGATTTTACTTTCATTAAAGAGATTATTCTGTATGACAACATGGGGATGCCTGTAATCGGGTTCAGACCCGCCTGGAATTCCCAAATCAACCCAGAATATATCCCCTTGTTTGATGCTCAATGCCGCCCCTTTAAAACCTTGCGGGAATAATATTTTTTGCCCTTGTCTCTTAAAGAGGTCTCCTCTGACGTTTCCGGTTCCGAGTACGCATCATTGATAGCCTCTAAAAGCCTTTTGTATTTTATCTTTTCAAGGAACTCCTTGGCCGCAAGGGTAAATAATTCGCTTCTGGAGTAATTATACTCTTTAGCAACCTCATCTACTTTTTTAAATATTTCATCCGGGATAGATATTGCTGTTTTCATATCGTTAAGTATGACATATGGTTATACCATTGTCAATACCTTGTTTTAGAGTGTAAAGCCAAAATAGAAATGTCCTATTCTTGAAGGGTAAGAGGAGTCTCCTTT
>CAZVZI010000221.1:0-3792 GCA_964631455.1 uncultured Thermodesulfobacteriota bacterium
AAGTGTGTAACCCAACGTGTCTGGAAAGGCCTGGCCGACAAGATCAAGGAATTTTTGGATTCAATAACAATAGAAGATCTGAGCCGTGAGGCTAATCAGTTAGCGGTAGGAGTAGGCGCTAAGCAGTAGGCAGTTATTGGTTGCGGCTACGCCTTACTTATAAAAAGGGAGGTTGTTTTGAAAAAAATATATCTTGATAATAATGCGACGACGCCGATCCATCATGAGGTTTTGGAGGCGATGCTTCCGTATTTAAAGGATGAATTCGGCAATCCGTCCAGCATTCATTGGGCCGGCAGAAAACCAAGAAAGGCAATTGATGACGCCAGAGAAAAAACGGCAAAACTTCTGAACTGTGATGTAAGCGAGATTATATTTACAAGCTGCGGTTCAGAGGGCGACAACCTTGCAATAAAGGGAATTGCCGAATCAAAGAGAGATAAAGGCAATCATATAATCACGACAAAGGTTGAGCATCCGGCAGTATTGGCCACATGCAAATATCTTGCGAAAAAAGGCTATGATGTTACATTTCTGGATGTTGACACACAGGGCATGCTTGATTTGAACCAGCTTAAGAAAGCGATAACGTCAAAGACCATACTCATCACAATAATGTTTGCCAATAATGAAACAGGCGTGGTGTTTCCGATAGAAGAGATAGGCAGGATTGCAAAAGAGCGCAATATCACTTTCCACACCGATGCGGTTCAGGGTGCTGGAAAGGTTCCTATAGATGTAAAGAAGATGAATATTGACCTCTTAACTGTTTCAGGTCATAAACTTTATGCGCCAAAGGGGGTCGGCGCATTGTATGTAAAAAGAGGGGTGAGGCTTGTGCCGGTAATCCACGGCGGACATCAGGAAAGAAACCGAAGGGGAGGCACGGAAAATACAGCAGGCATTGTAGCGCTGGGCAAGGCATGCGAGATTGCCGCCAGAGATATGGAAACCGAGATAAAGCAGATTACAGTCCTGCGGGACAGGCTTGAAAAAGGTCTGATGGAGAATATCAGCCATGTGCGTCGTAACGGTCACCCTACGCAGAGAATCCCAAACACCTTAAACCTGAGTTTTGAATATGCGGAAGGGGAATCGCTTCTTTTGAATCTTGACATGAAGGGGATAGCCGCATCATCAGGCTCTGCCTGCACATCCGGAACATTGGAGCCGTCCCATGTATTGGTTGCAATGGGCGTTCCGCTTGAGGCGTCTCACAGTTCTGTAAGATTCAGCCTCGGCCGCGGCAATACGGCTGAAGATATTGATTATGTAATAGAGGCGTTGCCTGCAATGGTGGAAAGGATGAGGAGCATGTCGCCGCTCTATTCCACGATTACCGGAAAGGCGACGGATTTGAAATTCAGCGAAACCAGCTGCAGCCACTGAATTTATTGAAAGGAGATTATTATGTATAGCGAAAAAGTAATGGATCATTTCAGCAACCCAAGAAATGTGGGCGAGATAGAAAATGCCGACGGCGTCGGCACTGTGGGCAATCCTGCGTGCGGGGATATCATGAAGCTTTCCATCAAAATAGAAGGCGATGTCATTAAGGATGTCAAGTTCAAGACATTCGGATGCGGCGCTGCAATTGCGACAAGTTCGATGGTGACGGAGCTTGTAAAAGGAAAGCACCTCGCTGAGGCAGAGACAATATCCAATAGCACCGTTGCAGAGGCGTTAGACGGGCTTCCTCCGGTCAAGCAGCACTGTTCAAACCTTGCGGCGGATGCGCTCCATGCGGCGATTGAGGATTATAAAAAGAAACATGCGAAATGAGAATAAGAAAAGGGCAGTTGTTTTATGAAATAATATTCTGTATAATCCTTCAATAAAAGGAAGGAGGTAATTATATGTTTGTCTACAGTACGGTCATTGGTAGGGAGTTATATGAAAATAATGAAACTGAAAGAGACAAAGATGCTGTCTTGTATCAGCTTTATCAGTTTCACTATAATATTTTTAATCCCAGAGATGTTCCTATGAGTCTAAAAAAACTATCTCATTCTGTAGGGTTAAGTGAAAAGAGGGTAAAAGATGTATGTGATATTTTAGTGGAAGACAAGCTAATCAAACCAATTCCGTTACCGCATGCTATGTTTTATAAAGTTACTGGCCGAGGCATTCAATTTGTTGAAAAACACATAGCAAAACAGGAGCCGGTGAGTGCGGCATATAGGTAAGAGCGTGGCAAAGCAATATGCGTTTATTGGCCATGATTACACCAAACGAGGAGGACGCAAATCTAAATTTAGGCAGACTATTTCTACCGCTCTTAAAAACTCATCATATGAACCTCGTTATGCGGATACAAGCCGCCTTGATCCAACAGTATTGAAAGATATTATAAAAAAGATTAGGAGTTCTAAACTCTGCATATTTGATTTAACCGGCTATAAGAAAAAGGACAAACTGGATAAAAATCTGAATGTGATTTTAGAACTTGGAATCAGTATTGGATTAAAGAAGCAGGTATTGATTGCTTATAGAGAAGGCAGTATTGATTTTGACAAAGAATTGAGCGACCTTCTGGGACAATATAGATACCCCTATAAAACTTACAAAGGATTAAAAAACGACATTATTTCTTTTATGAAAAGTTTTGATAGATAAGTTATCTCAAAAATAACATATGATAATTACAAAAATAGTGGCGGACAGTATGTCCGCCATTTTTTTAATATGAATACTTTACATTGTACAACCAATAAACCCAAACGGGTCGTTGTTGCCATGAGCGGCGGAGTGGACTCCTCCGTTGCGGCGGCGCTTCTCAAGGAGCAGGGCTATGATGTTATCGGCATATCCATGCAGCTTTGGGATTATACAGATGGCGAAAGAGACAGATTCGGAAGCTGTTGCTCTCTTGATGACCTCTACGATGCAAGAAGGGTTTGCGATAAATTAGACATCCCGTTTTATGTGGTGAATTTTGAAGAGGCATTTTCAAAATCGGTTGTTGACTATTTTGTGGAGGGTTATCTTAAAGGTGAAACGCCTAATCCGTGCCTTAAATGCAATCAGGTCTTAAAATTCGAGATCCTCTTAAAGAGGGCATTGGAGCTTGAGGCGGATTTACTTGCAACAGGCCACTATGCGCGGGTTGCGTATGATGAGGATAAGGGAAGGCATCTGCTTTTGAGAGGCAGGGATTTATCAAAGGATCAGTCATATTTTCTTTTTACAATGACGCAGAAACAGCTCTCCAAGGTTATTTTTCCTCTCGGAGATTTAACGAAAACAGATGTTAGAAAACTTGCAAAAAGGTTCGGTCTGAATGTCGCTGAAAAGAAAGACAGCCAGGAGATATGTTTTGCGCCCGAAGATTATCCGTCTTTTATAATTAAACGCGCAGGCCGCAATATTGACGCAAATGGCGAAATAGTTGATTTGGCAGGAAATGTTTTGGGCATGCACAAAGGGCTTTATAAATATACAATCGGCCAGAGAAAGGGAATCGGAGTGACTACGGGAGAGCCTCTTTATGTGCTTAAGATAGACAGTGAAACAAACCGCCTTGTTGTGGGGCCTGAGCAAGGATTGTTTTCAAGCGGCCTTTCTGCAAAAGAGACAAACTGGATTGGAGTTCCTTTTCCAAAGACAGAGATAGAGGTTCTTGCTAAAATAAGATACAGGCATAAGGGTATAGAGGCTAAGGTTGCGCCTCTGGATGACAACAGGGTTGAGGTTCGGTTTAAAAGACCGGAGAAGTCCGTAACCCCGGGCCAGGCAGTGGTGTTTTATAAAGGCGATGAGGTTATTGGCGGGGGATGGATTGAAAAATGAAAG
>CAZVZI010000222.1:0-3790 GCA_964631455.1 uncultured Thermodesulfobacteriota bacterium
AACTGGCGCAACATATCAGACCTGCGGGTTACTTCAATATTAAGGCAAAACGATTAAAACATTTTTTGAATTATCTTTTTGACAATTACGGCGGCAGCCTGAATCGGATGTTTAAAAAAAGGACAGATGCCCTACGCAGGGAACTGCTTGAGGTAAACGGCATCGGGCCTGAGACTGCGGACTCCATACTTCTTTATGCAGGCAATCATCCTGTGTTTGTGGTGGACGCCTACACAAAAAGGATTTTTTCCAGACATCAGGTTATTAAAGCAGACGCCGATTATCATGATGTTCAGGAAATTTTTATGAAAAACCTGCCTCATGATATGAAGATGTTTAATGAGTATCATGCCCTGATAGTAAAAACCGGAAAGGATTTTTGCAGAACTAAAAAACCGTTGTGCAATAAGTGCCCATTGACCCCAAATAGTCTTTGATTTTTGGAGATTGATGTGAAAGTTGACGGGAGGCAGACGGTAGGCTAAACTTTACGCAAATACGGTAAAAGTTGCTGATTACTCAACAAGGGGTAGATGGAATGTTTAAACAGAGCATCCAGACAAAAATACTCAGCGTAGCCATAGCCGTTACAGTCATAGGTTTTAGCGTACTTATCTATACGGTTATATCGCATGAAAAAAAGAGCCTTCTTGAAGAGAGGAAAAACAGCAGCAGGCTTATGGCAGAGCCTGTGTTAATTGCCATATACGAGGATATGCTGGATGAAAGAGCAGATATGGTGCGCTATCTCGTGGAGAATATAAAAAAAATAAAGGGTACAGAACGGGTACAGGTTATAAAGAGCAACGGCGTGGAAGAGGCGTTTCGGGATTTCAAAACACTGAAGGCTGTGGAAAAGGAGTATGGAAAACTCAAGCCTGAGTGGGTTGAAAACCATCCGAACAAAGAAAAGAATGTTGCCGATGGAACTGAATATTCCGGGTTTAGGGAAGCTATCAGGCTTTTTGCCCAAGGAAGAAAACAAGAAATTTCTTATATTGAAGAACATGGCAATAAACATCTTTTTACATACCTTGCGCCAATAGAGGCAAGGCCAAAGTGCAATGCCTGCCATGCAACCGCAGAAGAGGCGAGAGGCGTCCTGATGATATCCACCTCTCTTGAAGATATGTATGCAGGCATTGCATCCAGCAAGGCAAGATGGATAACATACGGCTTCCTTACTATCACTGGAGTTTCTCTTTTGCTTGCCCTTATTATAAGAAATATTATAAGGCCGCTTAAGGCAATGATATCCTCTGCGCAGGAGATTGCCAGCGGGAATTTCAGCATATCCATCCCGGTTTATACCAAGGATGAGGTTGGCGAGCTTGCCCGCTCATTCAATAAAATGGCCGGCGAGATTGGCGAAAGAAGATCAGCGATGCAAAGTAGTGAGAAAAGTTTTGCCAATGCCCAGCGTATAGCCCATTTAGGAAACTGGGATTGGAATATCATAAAAAATGAGATCCATTGGTCTGATGAGATTTATCGCATCTTTGGGCTCACCCCTCAGGAATTTGGCGCGACTTATGAGGCCTTTTTAAATTTTGTGCACCCTGATGACAGAGAGTTTGTTAAAAAATATGTTAATGAAGCCTTATACGAAAGAAAACGTTACAGTATTGACCATCGTATAGTTCGGCCTGACGGCGCAGAGCGTATCGTTCATGAACAGGCTGAAGTTACCTTTGATGAAACCAGCAGGGCTGTTCAAATGGTTGGAACGGTTCATGACATTACTGAACAAAAGAAGGCAGAAATGGAAATTAGAAAGCTTTCAACAGTTATTGAACAGAGCATAAATATTGTATTTACGACTGATATCAAGGGAGACATTGAATATGTAAACCCGATGTTTGAATCTGTCACAGGGTGGTCTAAGCATGAGGTAATTGGTAAGAACCCGCGTATACTTGCCTCCGGATTGACCACAAAGGCTCAATATAAAGAACTGTGGGATACGATACTTGCCGGCAAAATATTCCGATACGCGTTTCAGAATAAGAAGAAGAACGGCCAGCTTTACTGGGCCAATGGCCTAATCAGCCCCATTAAAAACAGAGCAGGCGGAATCACCCATTTTCTTGCAATACAGGAAGACATCACTGAAAAGAAGAAGGCTGAAGAAAGGGTGGAATACCTCGCTGTTTACGATGAGTTGACTGGCCTATATAACCGTGTGCGATTTATGGAACTTACGGATAAATGGATAGATGACGCAAAAAGCTCTGATAGGAGAAGCGCTCTCCTCTTGATTGATATAGATGAGTTTAAATCTATAAACGCGATATACGGGCATAATATCGGGGACGAATTCCTGCGCCATGCAGCCGGCTTGCTGAAAAACAGTATGGAGGATATTCATAGGGAGGGTGTGTTGGCTCACCTTGGCGGAGATGAATTTGCGGTTTTTATAACAGATATAGGTGAAAAGGATGCGGTAAATATTGCCGAGGTTGTGAGGAGGAAGATAGAAGGTCTTTATTTCACGCCGCTTACTACCCGTTTTACCGCAAGCATCGGCATTGCGCTCTATCCTGAACATGGCGCTGCGGTAAGGGAACTGTTGTCACGCGCAGATATTGCAATGTATCGCGCCAAGGCGAGCGGTCGGAACAGATGCCATCTCTACCAGCCTGAAGACCATGACCTGGAGAAGATACATTCAAGGCTGAGGGAAAAAGAGCTTATACAGAATGCGCTTAATCAAGACCGCTTTGAGCCGTGGTTTCAGCCCATACTTGACTTGAAAGGCAATAAAATCCACCACTGCGAGGCCCTTGCCAGGATGCGCGGCGAGGATGGAGCCATCCTCCTTCCCGGCGCATTCATAGATACAGCGGAGATATTCGGGCTAGTTGGCGCTATTGACAGGATTATTATAGAAAAGACAATGAGGCTTCAAGCTGCAATGAGCAGTCAAGGGAGTTCCCTGTCTTTCGGAATGAACCTTTCAGGAAAGGATTTGGAAGACGGAGAGATTCTTTTTTTTATGCGGGATAAGATTAGGGAAACAGGGGCGGACCCCGGCCGTCTGATCTTTGAGATAACAGAGACTGCGGCAATTCATGATATGGATAAAGCCGTAAAATTTATCAAGGCTCTAAAATCCATTGGCTGCCATTTTTCTCTGGATGATTTCGGCGTTGGTTTTACCTCGTTTATATATTTAAGAGAGATGGGGGTTGACTATATCAAGATTGACGGCTCGTTTATAAAGAGGCTGCACAAAGATGAAAATGACCGGCTTTTTGTAAAGGCAATTGTGGATGTTGCCAAAGGCATGGGCATTAAAACTGTTGCAGAATTTGTAGAAAATGAGGAGATAATAGAACTCTTGAGAAATATCGGCGTGGATTATGCCCAGGGTTATGCTATAGGCAAACCTGCGCCGTGGAAAGAGATAAAATTGGAGGACTAATATATGCAGTTTACCCTTGATTTCAACAATTGTATGTTGGATGCAATCGGTCCGGAACATGGTCTTAAGCCTGAGGATATTTATGCCTTACAGAGCAAGGCGGCCGAGATTCATAAAAACCTTCAAGAGCGGCGAAAAACAGACATCGGTTTTTATAACCTTCCGTATGATGAAAAACTGCTTAAAGATGTTTTATCGCTCTCAAAAGAATTGGCCGGTTTCGACACTCTCGTTGTGCTTGGCATAGGCGGCTCATCACTGGGGGCAAAGGCAATCTTCAACGCCCTTTGCCATCCTTACCATAATCTTTTGCATTTTGTAGGGGAGGGGCTTGCCCCCTCCCGTTTCGGGCGACCGCAAGGGTCG
>CAZVZI010000223.1:0-3723 GCA_964631455.1 uncultured Thermodesulfobacteriota bacterium
TTCGTTCAAAGGCGAGATAACCGTTCCAGGGGATAAGAGCATCTCTCACAGGGCGATTATGCTCGGTTCCATTGCAGAAGGGGATACGACAATAAGAGGGCTTCTCAAGGGCGAGGACAATATGGCTACGCTCAAGGCTTTCAGGCAGATGGGGGTTCGTATTGATGAACATAAAAACGGCGTGGTTGCCATTCAGGGCAAAGGGATTCATGGTCTGAAAGAGCCGGAAGATTTTATAGACGCGGGAAATTCGGGAACCACCATGAGACTTTTAACAGGGCTGCTTTCAGGCCAGGAGTTTTTTTCTGTCCTCACCGGAGATCAATATTTGCGAAAAAGACCGATGAAAAGGGTTGTAGAACCATTGAGCCAAATGGGCGCAAGAATATTCGGAAGGGAGGGCGGCAACAAAGCGCCTCTTGCAATCGTCGGCTCAAAGTTGAAAGCAATAATTTACAACTCTCCGGTTGCGAGCGCGCAGGTAAAATCCGCCATTCTCCTTGCAGGTCTCTCTGCCGATGGAGGGACAACAGTAACCGAGCCGACCATTTCGCGAGATCACACGGAACGGATGCTTGCATATTTCGGCGCAGAAATAAAACGCAACGGAGTAACCGTCAGCATCAAGGCTGGACAGAAACTTGTAGGCAGAGAGATTGAAGTCCCGGGCGATATTTCCTCTGCCGCATTTTTCATGGTTGCGGCGCTCATCACAAAAGATTCGGAACTGCTGATAAAAAACGTCGGCATAAATCCCACAAGGACAGGGGTTATTGATATATTGCAGGCAATGGGCGGAAATTTGAAGATAATAAATCAACGAGAAATTTCCGGCGAGCCTGTCGGAGATATTATGATAAAATCAAGCAATCTTAAAGGTATAGAGATAAAGGGAGATATAATCCCCAGAGCAATAGATGAACTTCCGGTTGTTGCTGTTGCAGGTGCTTATGCCGAAGGGACTACAAAAATAAGAGATGCAAAGGAACTCAGGGTCAAAGAGAGCGACAGGATTGGAACAATGGCGGCAAATCTAAAGGGATTGGGCATAAAGACAACCGAATATGATGATGGCATGGATATTATCGGAGGAAGGCCGAAACCGCCGCCGCAAGGGGCTGTTTTTAACAGCCACGGCGACCACAGGATTGCAATGTCTATGATTGTGGCGGGTTTGGCAGCAGATAAAGAAGTGCAAGTTTTTGATACCGACTGTATAGATACATCCTTCCCCGGTTTTATGGAATTATTGGAATGTGTTAAAAGGACATGAAGAGAGGCCCTGTAATTGCCATAGACGGACCTGCCGGTTCAGGCAAATCCACCCTGGCAAAACTTTTAGCAAAGGAATTGGGATTCGCCTACATTGATACCGGAGCCATGTATCGGGCTGTTGCGCTCAAGGCGCATGAACAGAAGATTGATAGTGAAGATGAGGCTTCCTTAAAAGACCTTTGTGCAAAAATAGAATTGCGGTTTGAAAATAAAGACGGCGTAAACAAGATATTTATTGACAACGAAGATTATTCCGAAAAGATACGAACGCCTTTTGTGAGCCAACTTTCCTCAGAGGTGTCGTCCAAAAAGGCGGTGCGGGATGCTATGAATAGACTTCAGCGTTTACTTGCAGCCAAAGGTTCTGTTATAATGGAAGGGCGGGATATTGGCACAGTTGTTTTTCCGGATGCAGATATCAAGTTTTATATCGATGCATCTCCAGATGTTCGCGGCAAAAGGCGCCATTCGGAATTAAAGGAAAAAGGGCAAGATGTTTTGCTTGAAAAAATCATTGAAGATGAAAAGAAAAGAGACCTAATGGATTCCACGCGGGAACATGCGCCGTTAAAAAAGGCCGATGATGCTGTGCATATAGATACAAGCAATATGGAGTTGCAAGATGTTTTGGCCAAAATGTTTAAAATCGTCAAAGAGAGGCTGACAATTGGAAATACTTGTTGCTAAAAATGCGGGTTTTTGTTTCGGGGTCAAACGGGCGATAAATATGGCCCAGGATTGCGTTAAAGAGGCCGACGGCAATATTTACACGCTTGGTCCTATCATACATAATCCTCAGGTTGTTAAAGAGTTGGAGGAATCCGGCATATCCAAAGCAAATAAAGTTGAGGAAATTGGCAATGGGACCGTAATAGTGCGCTCTCATGGAGTTACCTCGCATGAAATGGAAGTTATAAAGCAAAAGGGTCTCAAACTTGTTGATGCAACATGTCCGTTTGTAAAGAAGACGCACGAGTATGTGGAGTTATTAACCAAAGAAGGTTATTCGGTAATCGTAGTGGGAGAGAAAGACCACCCTGAGGTCAAGGGTATTTTAAGTTATAGTATGAAAGATATAATTGCGGCCGCCTCGGTAGAGGATTTAAAGGGTATGCCGAGAAAGAAAAAGATAGGCATAGTGGCGCAGACAACCCAGTCAATAGAGAACCTTCAGGCGGTAGTCGCCCACTGCCTCAAAAAGTCATCGGAGCTTAAGATATTTAACACCATATGTAATGCAACATCTGTGAGGCAGCAGGAATCAATAGAGCTTGCAAAACAGGTTGACTGCATGATTGTAGTCGGCGGCAGAAACAGCGCAAATACCAACCGCCTGGCCGAGATCTGCAGAAAGATTCAGCCTAAAACCTATCATATAGAGGTGCCTGAGGAATTAAATCAAATACATTTTAACGGCGCAAAAAATGTAGGCATAACAGCAGGCGCATCCACCCCAAACTGGATAATAGAAAAGGTGATAGAGGCTGTAAAGAAGACTTATCCCCTTCAAACCTGTGTTTAATCAACTAATCATTCAATGTTTAAAAGCCTTGTGCTGGTTTATTGGCCGCATACCTCTCGGCATATCCCTCCTCCTTGGAAAGAGTCTCGGCATGCTTGGTTTTTATCTGGATAAAAAACACAGGAAAATTGTATTAAATAATTTGAATACCGCTTTCGGGCAGGAAAAATCGTCTGATGAAATTCATTTGACGACAAAGATAGTTTTTGAGAATCTTGGAATGAATTTTATGGAGTTTTTCATGCTTCCGTGGCTCAAAGAACAGGATTTGAACGGATATGTTGAGTGCGAGGGGTTTGAGAATTTTAAAAAGGCGCATGATAAAGGCAAGGGAGTAATATTTCTTACAGGCCATTTTGGAAATTGGGAGCTTATGGCCATGTTTTATGCGCTGAAAAATTATCCTGTTGACATAGTGGTAAGGGATTTGGACAACCCCATTGTGGATGAATTTGTAAGGTGGGTGAGGACAAAGGCCGGCAACAGGATATTGGCAAAAGGCCGCTCCATGAGAGAGCTAATCAGAATATTGGCAAAAGGCGGTATTATAGGGATTTTGTTGGACCAGAATGTCACATGGAGCGAAGGTGTGTTTGTCTATTTTTTCAATAAACTTGCCTGCACCAACAAGGGAACCGCTCTTTTGGCTGCTGCAAGCAGCGCCGCAGTTGTTCCGACCTTTATAATAAGACATGGAAAAAGGCACAGGGTTATTATAGGTGAAGAGATTGCAGTTAAAAATACAGGCGACAGGTCGGCAGACCAGTTGGCGAATACAGCATTATTTACAAAGATTATAGAAGATTTCGTAAGACAACATCCCGAACAATGGTTCTGGCTACACCAGAGATGGAAGAGCAGGCCCGAAAATGACCCGAATAAAGGCACGGAAAAGGCGGCGATGATACAAAGGGAAAAGATATAGT
>CAZVZI010000224.1:0-3682 GCA_964631455.1 uncultured Thermodesulfobacteriota bacterium
GGAGATATTTATATTTGCAAAGAAGGGCCGGTGTATACGGCGGCAGAAGTAAAAAAAATGTATAACGACTTTTAAAAGATAGTATGCAGTAAGCAGTAGGTAGTAAGCAGCAACTTTCTTTTCTTTGTTTTCACTGCCTACTCCATATTGCTTACTCCTTACTATAATTTAAACAAGGAGTCAATCATGGCTAAAGATAAAAAACTCATAAAACCCTTGGCAAGAGGCGACAAGACCATCCCGCCTGAAGGCGCAAAGATGATACCGATATACATTATGGGTCGGGAATATATGGTTCCCGAGACACTTACCATCATGAAGGCGACCGAGTATGCGGGTTATCAGTATATGCGCGGATGCGGGTGCAGAGGCGGGATATGCGGCGCGTGCGGAACATTCTACCGGTTTCTCGGCGATTACAAATTAAGGGCCGGTCTTGCGTGCCAGACTGTCGTGCAGCCGAATATGGTTATTGCGCAGCTGCCGTTCTTCCCCTCAAACAGGCCGAGCTATAATCTTGAGAAGCTTGTCCCTGCAGGCTTGAAGCAGGGAATGGAGAACACCCCGCATGAGGAATTAAGAAGATTATATCCCGAAGTTTTCAAATGTGTGGGCTGCGGCACATGCGCGCGCACATGTCCGATGGATATTGATGTCATGGACTATATTGCGCTTATGAAACGTGGCGACTTAAAGGGCGCTGCCATAAAAAGTTTTGACTGCGTTATGTGCGGGCTTTGCGCATCACGCTGTCCTGCGCAGATATCCCAGTTCACTGCTGCGATGTTTGTAAGAAGGCTATATGGCAAGTATGTCCTGCCTGCGGCAGAGCATCTGAAAAAGCGCGTAGAAGCGGTCGAGTCCGGAAAGTATCTCAAGATGCTTGATGAACTTGCCAAGAAAAGCGCGGATGAACTCAAGAAACTCTATACCGAAAGGGAAAGAGAGCCGGATTTGGCAGAGCCGGGCAAATGGATGCCCAAAGATACAACGCATCTGTAGGAGGGCTGTAAAATGCCTATTATAAATATTAAGATGGCAAAAGGTAGAACGCTTGAACAAAAACGACGGTTGGTTAAAATACTCACGCAGGAAACAGCGAGTATTCTGGATGTCAAACCAGAATGGATAACGGTTATCATAGATGAATACGAAAGGGAAAACTGGTCAAGTGGAGGCAATCTCCATATTGATAAGTTTGGCACAGGGTTTGGAAAGGAAGGGGTGAGGTGAGGAGGCATATAAATCACCAGCGGAGCCTTTATGCAGGATTATGAAAAATATTTGAGTGCAGCCGAAAAACAAGGGATAAGTGTTTTTACCAAAAGGGTTAGAAAATTTTTTGGTGCGTCTCTTTTGGATATTCGTATCTTTGGTTCAAAGGTCAGGGGGGATTTTGATAAAGAGTCGGATATTGATATTTTGCTTGTAATAGATTCCGATGACTGGCATATACAGGATGAAATAAGCAAGATTGCCGCTGATGTCAATATGGAACTTGATTGCAATATATCGCCTGTTATCTATACTCATCGGGAGCACGAAAGAAACAAATATTTCAGAACCCTTTTTATTCAAGAAGTTGAAAAAGAAGGAGTCTCTCTTGCCTGAAAAACACCAGATAGACCTCGCTGTCTACAGAATAGGCAAGGCAAAGGAAAGACTGGTTTCGGCAGAGGCATTGCTTGAAGCAAAAAGTTTTGCTGATTCAATAGGCCGTTCATATTATGCTATATTTACAGCTGCCAGGGCGCTGTTGGCATTGAGAGGGTTGGACAGTAAGAGACACTCCGGCGTTGTAACTTTGTTCAATGAGCATTTTATTAAATCCGGTTTGTTAGCAAAAGAAGTTTATCAGATTATTGCAAGCGCAAAAGCGAAAAGGGAAAGGGCGGATTATGAGGACTATGTAGAGTTCGGCAAAGAAGAAACAGAGGAACAGTTAAAAAAGGCAAGAGAGTTTGTTAAGGCAGCAGAAAATCTTTTGATAAAGTTAAGCAGGTAAGGAGAATCCTATGAGCGGTTATACGCAGGAACTTAAAGAGCTTATAAAAAAGGTTGAAGTTAGTAGACCCGCAAGGGTCGAGCGTGCGAGGAAGAATCAGCATTTCCCAGCGCTCACCATGGAGCAGAGAAAAGAGTGGCTCGGCAAATATCATCCTGATTACAAGAGCGACGGGAGAAGGGCTGCCAAGGTCGGGCCTAACAAGGGAGATGTGTTTCCCGATGAGGTTGTCAATCTTTTAGAATCCAAGAGCAGGATAAATCCCAAAACCATTGACCTTGCCAAGATAGATTACGAGACAGATGTGCTGGTTATCGGCGCGGGCGGCGCAGGCACGGCAGCCGCGCTCATTGCGCAGGAGAACGGCTTAAAGGTGATTGTTGCGACAAAACTCCGGCACGGCGATTCCAACACGGTTATGGCCGAGGGCGGCATTCAGGGCGCGGATCAGGAGGGCGATTCGCCCTATTACCACTTTATTGACGCAATGGGAGGCGGACATTTCAGCAATCAGCCTGATCTCGTGGCGGCCCTTACCAATGATGCGCCGGTGGTGCTTCACTGGCTTGAGTCGCTCGGTTTGATGTTTGATAAATATCCGGACGGCAGAATGCTGGCGCGGCACGGCGGCGGAACTTGCAGGAGGAGGATGCACTCTGCTGGAGACATGACCGGCGCAGAGATTATGCGGGTTGTGCGGGATGAAGCGCGAAACCGCTCCGAAGATATAAAGGTGCTGGAATTTTCCCCGGCCGTTGAACTTCTTTTAGATACAGACGGGAGATGCGCAGGCGCAATCTTATACAATCTTGAGACAAAAGAGTATTACATCGTAAAGGCAAAAGCGGTTGTCATGGCAACAGGCGGATTTGGAAGACTGCACATCCAGGGTTTTCCGACAACAAACCACTACGGAGCTACAGCGGACGGTATTGTCATGGCATACAGGGCAGGCGTGAAGATGAAAGATCTGGATTCAACACAGTATCACCCGACCGGCGTTGTATATCCTGAACAGAATGTCGGGCTGCTCATCACGGAAAAGGTGAGGGGACTCGGCTCTCAGCTTATCAATATTGACGGTGAGGAGTTCTGTTTCCCGCTGGAGCCGAGGGATATTGAATCATCGTGCATAATAAAGGAGTGCCTTGAAAAAGGCAAAGGCATAATGACGCCTATCGGCAGGGTCGGCGTGTGGCTCGATTCGCCCATGATTGAGGCGTTGCATGGCGAAGGCACGGTAAGAAAAGAACTTCCTGCCAAATATATCCAGTTCAAGAGATACGGCATTGATATCAGCAAAGAGCCGATGCTCGTGTATCCGACACTCCATTACCAGAACGGCGGACTCCAGATAAACGCTAACGGCGGAACATCTGTTCCGGGCCTTTACAGCGCAGGAGAGGTGACCGGCGGCGTGCATGGACGAAACAGGCTCATGGGCAATTCGCTTCTTGATATCCTTGTCTTCGGCAGGCGGGCGGGGATGAATGCGGCGGAGTATATCAAAAAAGAAGTCAGAAGTCAGAAGTCAGAAGTCAGATTAAGTTTGGCGCATGTTGAGAAATTTGAGAGAGAAGTGGCGACGGCAGGGATAAAAGAGCCGGTTGTCGGGCCCATGAGTTTACCGGAATATACGCCGGATCATGTGAAGGTGAGAAGGTGGGTTGAAACCGC
>CAZVZI010000225.1:0-3666 GCA_964631455.1 uncultured Thermodesulfobacteriota bacterium
CAGGGCCACTACGGCAATATGCGCTGTGTATGCGCTGCCGGCCCGCAGTCCGAAGGAAAGAGGATCGATCAGATATTTGGAAAATATGATATATCCCATTATAAATACGCCGATAGACGATATTAAAACCGCGCCTGCCGCAACATCCTTTGCGATTTTTGCAAGAGGATTATAGTTTTTGCCGCACACAAGGTCTACGGTTGATTCTATAGCAGTGTTTACCATCTCCGCAAACAAGAGTATTACAACAGAAAGCGAAAAAAGCATGAACTCAACTTCAGGAAGGTTCAAGATAAGGCTTAAAAGCAATGCAACTGCCTCTATGGCACAGTTGAGACTTTCAAAAACATTTTTTGGTTTTACAAGTTCTTTATCTTGTTCCAAGAAGCCTCTCCTCCTCTTTCTTCATCCTTAAAGCCTCTTTGCGCCCTTTCTCATGATCAAAGCCAAGAAGATGGAGTATGCCGTGAATCGAAAGCCTTGCCATCTCTTCGTCAAGAGTTACCCCATTTCCTTTCGCCTGTGTTTTTGCAGTTTCTACTGATATGACAATATCGCCCAAAAGAATCTTTGAACAATAAGCATCCTCCCCCTGTCCCCCTCCAGAGGGGGATAAAAACGGCATTTCACACATGGGAAACGAAAGCACATCCGTGGGCTTATCCTTTTTTAAATAACGTTTATTCAGTTTCTGAATGCCATTGTTATCAGTCAAGAGTATGCTTAGCTCTGCCTTATCACGGCAGCCTAAATCTTTTAATACCATCCTTGCCAGGCCGCTTATCGTTTTTATCCCCACCTTCTCCTTCTGCTTGTTTTGTATCAAAACCTTCAATGGCTTCCCCCTCAAACACATATTCTGCCAGCTCCGGATATTCTATCCTCTGATGAAACATTCCGATAAGCGCTCTGTTAAAACTTTTTGCGATGGCGCTAAAATCCTTCAGTGTCAGGTCGCATTCATCAAGCTGGCCATCCATAAATACCCTGTTTATTATCCTTCTAACCATAGCATGAATATTTGCCGGTGTCGGATCAGGAATGGTTTTGGATGCAGCCTCAACCGCATCAGCCAGCATCACCAGACCTGCCTCCTTGCTTTTCGGCTTTGGGCCGTGATATCTGAAATTATTTTCATCTACTTCAGAAACATTGATGCCTTCCACATTTTTAGCCTTCTGATAAAAATAACTTATCAGTGATGTGCCGTGATGCTGCCGGATTATCTCTATAATCTCTTCGCCAAGCCTGTGTTCATGCGCAAGCTCCACGCCTTCATTTACATGCGATGTAAGTATTCCGGCGCTCACATCAGGGGCAAGACTGTCATGCCTGTTCTCGCCTCTCATATTCTCAATAAAATACAATGGGTTCTTTACCTTGCCGATATCGTGATAGTAGGCACTAACCTTTGCCAAAAGAGGATTGGCGTTTATAGCCTCTGCCGCCGTTTCTACCATGCTCCCGATGATGATTGAATGATGATATGTGCCTGGGGCGTGAATGGCAAGCTCCTTTAACAGGGGATGATCCATCCTTGCCAACTCAAGATACCTTATATTGGTGGTATATCCAAATACCGTCTCAAATATAGGCGCAACACCGGTTACTATCACTGATGTTATCTGGCCGCCAATAAACCCAAAGAGGATTGTAAAAATATCGCTTTTTACAGACCAACTGCCGCTCAAAATAATAAGGCTTGCTATGGTAAACACATTTATGCAGCCCAATATAATACCGGCCTTTGTTATCGTAGCCCTTTGCGTAGCATGGCGCACGCCTTTAGCCGCTACAATCCCGCCGATAAAAAAATATGCCGCAAGGCTTAAACTGCCTTCTAAAAATAAGCCTGAAATCAGGCTTATCACTGCTGCAAAAACCAAGGCTGTCTCTGAATTAAGAAAAAGCCTAATCAGCATCGGTCCTGCAGCTACTGGCAGAAGATAGAGATATACATGAGAAGGGATGGCAGGAAAGGCAGTTCCCATAGATCTCGCAACAAACAGCGAAAGCCTGACAAAAATAAGAATCATTGCCAGTATAATACCCATGAGAAGCACATCCTTGGGTGATGATGCAAATTTTCTTATATTCTTTGCAGAAAAGGTATAGACAGCGTAGAAAAGGATAATGCTAAAAAGAAAAATACCGATGACAGAAACTACAAACCCTTTGCCATAAGAAGCATCCTGCGCCGCCTTTAGTTTTTTTACGGCATCCTCCGTAATCCTGTCCCCTGCCCTTACAATAATCTCTCCTTTTTTTACATCCACACTTTCCATTGCAATGTCCTGATTTGCCATAACATCTATGGCAGCAATATCCCCAACCTTATAGGAATATCCCATGAGCGATATATTCGTAGAAAATAAAAAGGCCACAATGCAGCTAACGAGAATAGCAGTGGCCCATTTCTGGAAAACCGGAGATTTTATTGATGCCGTGTGCATAATGCGTTTGTTGCGTTTATAGCGTTATTGCGAAACGTATCTTGCGCTATAACGCTTCAGCCTCGCCCTCTTCCTTCTTCCTTCCCCTCCCCTCATACGCCTTGATTACTTCCTGAACCAGCGGATGCCTCACCACATCTTTTTCCGTAAATGAGGCAAACCCTATGCCTTCCACACCGGAGAGGATTTTCTGCGCCTCAACCAATCCGGACGGCTTCGCAAGCGGAAGGTCTATCTGCGTTATATCTCCTGTTATCACCGCCTTTGAACTGAAGCCGAGCCGCGTCAAAAACATCTTCATCTGCTCTGATGTTGTATTCTGCGCCTCATCCATTATCACAAAAGAATCGTTCAGAGTTCTGCCGCGCATGAACGCAAGCGGCGCAACCTCTATCGTCCCGCGCTCAATGAGTTTTTCCGCCCTCTCAAAATCAATCATATCATGCAGCGCATCATAGAGCGGCCTCAGATACGGGTCAACCTTTGCAGCCAGATCACCCGGCAAAAATCCCAGCTTTTCACCTGCCTCAACCGCAGGCCGGGTAAGGATTATCCTGTCAACCTCTTTTTTGGAAAGCGCCGCAACTGCCATTGCCATAGCAAGATAGGTCTTGCCTGTTCCTGCCGGGCCTATGCCGAAGACAATATCGTATTTTCTGATGGTGTCTATATATCTTTTCTGGGCAGGGCTTTTAGGCGAGATAATCTTTTTTTTATAGGAGATGTACACGGTGTCCATAAACATATCAACAAGATGTGTATCTTTATCCATCTCTATAGCCCTTATTGCATAGTCTATATCCGTGGAATGAAGCACATAACCCTTTTGCAAAAGGTCAATCAACTCATTTAAAAGCCGTTCCGCAAGATAAACCTTCTGGGCCTCTCCGTGAACTATCACCATATTGCCTCTGGTATCAAGCTTCACCACCAACTTTTTTTCTAAACGTTTCAGGTTTTCGCCTGACTCGCCAAACAGGGCAGCTGCTATGGCATTGTCCTCAATGGTGATGTGCTTAAATATTTTTTCTTCTATGTTTAACAAGGTTGAACTCCGATTTTCAGATAGTAGCTTTTTGATTTGCACGAGTTACCTTTTTCTTCCTTTTCTTTTTCTTATACGGCACCGCCTTTTCAAAAAATAACTGTGCTTGAGTCATATCTTCGCCAGCCTCATATTTTACATCTGCAAAGTCAGTCGCACTATATTCAT
>CAZVZI010000226.1:0-3648 GCA_964631455.1 uncultured Thermodesulfobacteriota bacterium
ATCTCTTAAAATTGGCAAAGCAGGGCAAGTTTAGAGAAGATCTTTATTACCGGTTAAATATAGTCCCTATAAATCTTCCCCCGCTCAGAGAGAGAAAGGAAGACATCCCGCTTATCATTGATAGTCTGCTTAATAAATACTGCGCAAAAGCGGAGAAAAAGACATTTTGCCCTGAGGCTATGAAACTCATGGTAAACTATGATTGGCCAGGCAATGTAAGGGAACTGGAAAATGTAGTGGAACGGGTGATAGCGCTTACAAAGTCAAATGATATCAGGGCCGAAGACCTTCCTGATTTTCTTGTGGCGTCGTCTGAAAAGATGTGCGACCGGCATCTGATTGATGTGATGGAAGAGGCAGCTTCGTTTGAAGACATGATAAAAAATATGGAGAAAAGACTCCTTGCGTTGGCCCTTGAAAAGTCAGGCGGAAACAAGAGTGAGGCTGCAAGGATACTCAAGATGAAACGAGAGACCCTGAGGGATAAGGTAGAAAAATACGGTATAACGTTGGAATCGTAGCAGGCTACAAGCAGGACATAGGAGCGGCGCAGCGAAATGGTCCTACGGACGGTATTAAACTAACATTCCTGCATAAGTTCACAACCTTTGCAAACCTTGAGCATGCGCATATGGGTTATGACATGTCAATATAGACTTTTTTGCAAAAGGCTTGACGCAATTTAAAATATCTGAAATAATATAAACACAATTATGAGAAGTCTCTATAAAAAACTCCTCCTTTTTTTTCTAATAGTTCTTATACTTATACCGCAATCTGTCCCATCGGCTGAGGAAAGGGATTCCTCCCAAAAAAGGGTTGTCAATTTTGCCTTTATCTCCCTCTATAGCCCAAGAATGATGTATGAAAAATATCAACCCCTTATGGACTATCTCTCGGAGAATACCCCCTACAGGTTTGAGTTGAAACTTGGATGGGATTACAGGGATGTTATAAACTATCTAAAAAATGGTTCTGCTGACATAGCCCTTCTTGGCGCTGCTACCTACCTTGAGGCAAAAAAGGAGTTTAATGTGATGCCTATCCTGGCCCCTCTGGCATCTGACAGGACCCCTATCTATAGGAGCGCTATTGTAACGCGGAAAGACAATAATAATGATATAACAAACCTTTCCGATCTGAAGGGGAAGACTTTTGCCTTTGCCTCAAGGAGGTCTACATCCGGCTATCTGGTGCCCTTATATTATATCTATAAGGCTGGGGTAAGGCTGGATGACCTTTCTGGTTACTGTAATCAGGATTACCACGATGCCGTTGCCAGAGAGGTGATGAAGGGGCGGTGCAAGGTAGGGGCTATGCTCCATTCTGTGTCGCTCAGATATTCCAAAGACCTCCGAATTATTTTTGTGTCAGACCCTATTCCAGGACTGCCGATAGTTGTCCGAGGGGATGCATCCCCGGAGTTTGTGAAATCAGTCAAAAAGGCATTTCTTGCGCTTAACCCGGATAATCCTGCCCACCAGAATATTCTCCAGGCATGGGACGAAGAGATGAATTATGGTTTTGCCGAAATTAATGACACCCACCTCAATCCAATAAGAGAGATGATAAACTACTTGAGTGAAAGGGGTGTAAAGGTTATCCCCTAGCGATGTCCTTTGAGCGGCTAAAAAAGAGGCTTTTTACCTTACAAGGAAAATTTATTGCCATTGCCCTTGCCTGTATAGTGGGTTTTACTATAATCGGCACTTACTTCCTTCTGGTCTCCCAGAAAAGAATCTATCTACAGAATGTCATTACGGTGGGGAAGACATTGGCTGAAACTGCCAGCGTCCACTTTACCGATGTCCTTATGAATATGGAGATAGGCATCCAGGGGGGAGGGGCTGGTAGTCTCCTGCTGGACTACTATGTATCAGACCTTATGAAGAAGGAAGGGGATATCTTATATGTGTTCGTTCTGGATAATGCTGGAAAGGTTTTGGCGCATAGTAACTTAGAGGAATATGGTAAGACTTACACAGACGCGATTACCGTAGAGGGTATGAAGACCATGAATACCCTTGCCAAGGTTGTTTATGATAAAAGGCTCCGGACTGACATAGTAGATGTTGCTGCCCCCTTAGGCATCTCTACAAAAAGGTGGGGGACACTGAGGGTTGGAATTTCATTAGATAATATGAGGAGGGATATGGCGGAATTAAAAAGGATTGTTCTCTTTATTGCTGTTGCCTTCATCCTTCTATCCTTCATCATTGTCAAACTTACTGCCAGGGCATTGAGCAAACCCATAGGGGAGCTTTCGAAGATTATGGACAGGGTAAACTACGGCGAGTTTGAGTACTATCTCCTCTCTAAGTCCAGGGGCGATGAGATAGGAGAGCTTCAGGTAAGCTTCCTCAACATGCTTAAGCGTCTGATAAAGTCGGATATGGAATGGCACAATACCTTTGACTCTATAACCGACCTTGTTTCTATCCACGATATTGACTTCAGGATTGTAAAGGCTAACAAGGCTCTGGCATCAAGGCTCAATACTACCCCTGATAAACTCATTGGCAAGGAGTGTTACGAGATATTCCATAAGATGGGCATCCCATGTCAGGGCTGTCCACACATCAAGACCTTACGTACATCTCAATCAGCTGCCTTTGAGGTGTATAGTCCGACTTTAAAAGGAGTGTTTTTTACCTACACATACCCGCTTTTTGATGAGAAAGGGGATGTTGCCGGCACAGTGCATATTGCGAGGGATATTACAGAGGAGAAGAGGCTTCAGGAGAAGATTATACAGTCTGAGAAGATGGCGGCTCTGGGGCTCCTTGTCTCGGGTGTTGCCCACGAAATAAACAACCCTCTTGGAGGCGTGTTGAATTCCCTTTATAGCATCTCCCAGGTCAAGATGGATTCAAAGAAGAGGGAAGAATATATGAGGTTGATGAAAGAAGGTCTGGAGAGGATTCAGCATACCTTAAAGTCCCTCCTTGACTTTGCCCAGCAGCCCCCCCCTATGAAGATCCCTTCTGATATAAATGAACTCTGTGACCGCGTGCTCTTACTCTTAAGCCATACTATATCTGAAAAGGGCATAAGGTGTGAGAAAAGGTTCTCTAATGATATACCGAAGTTACTGGCAGACAGAAACAAGGTAGAGCAGGTAATTATGAACCTTGCTATAAATGCCATCCAATCTATGGAGGCAGGGGGGGCGCTTACTATTAAGACCTCCAGGGATAATGGGTTTTGCGTGATAGCAGTAAAGGATACAGGAAAAGGGATACCAGAAGATATCCTTCCCAGAATATTTGACCCCTTCTTTACTACCAAGGGTGTGGGAGAGGGCACTGGACTTGGGTTATCAGTAAGCAAGGGGATTGTGGAGCAGCACAATGGGACAATTGAGGTATGGACAGAAATAGGGAAAGGCACCAACATTGTGGTTAAACTTCCCATAGATGGAACGAATTTTGCATAATAAAATATTAACGGTTTGGAAATAAGACACCCAAAATCCGATTTAGGATTTTGGGGAAACTGACAAGACGCCCGAAAGACAAGGCCGCAGGCGATATTTTGCGACGCAGCCATACTATTCCCGTATGGTGAGGAGCAAAATCGCCGAGAACGCAGTATTTCGGGATGTATTGTCAGTTTAAATCCCGATTTGATTTTCTAAATCGGGATTTG
>CAZVZI010000227.1:0-3647 GCA_964631455.1 uncultured Thermodesulfobacteriota bacterium
TAAGGACTGTTATGAAGATAAATTCCGAGATAGACGGAGCTTATGTCTTCTCAAGCGGCAAAAATATGGGCGCATTCAAGGGCGTCGGCATGCCCATGGAGATTGCAAGATTTTTCAAGCTTGAAGAGTATGAAGGTTATATCTGGACAGGCCACACAAGATTCCCGACAAATACCCCGGGCTGGTGGGGGGGAGCGCATCCTTTTACACTGCTGGACTGGTCAATAGTCCATAACGGAGAAATATCATCGTATGGCATAAACAAGAGATACCTTGAGATGTATGGCTACAAACTTACACTCTTGACCGACACAGAGGTTGTTGCATATCTGTTTGACCTTATGGTCAGAAAACACGGCCTTGATACTGTTGCCGCATGCACGGCCCTTGCAGCGCCATTCTGGAAAAATATTGATGATATGCCGGAGGATGAAAAAAACGCAATGACAGCGCTAAGAATGGTTTACGGCAGCGCGCTTATGAACGGCCCGTTTTCAATCCTTTTTGGGCACAGCAAAGGATTGGTTGGATTTAATGACAGGATTAAGTTAAGACCGCTTGTGGCTGCCACAAAAGGAAAGACTGTTTATATGGCAAGCGAGGAATCTTCCATACGAGAGATATGCCCAAGTCCTGAAAAGGTCTGGGCGCCGAGGGCTGGGGAGCCTGTTATCGCAACCTTGGAGGTATAATGTTTAGAAGCTTAGCAGTGCCGGAGTTTCTGGCTAAAATAGATCCCGTAAAATGCATAAGGTGCAAACGTTGCATCAATAATTGCGGCTGGAGCGTTTATTCATGGGGCGGAGACAAAGTCCTTATTGACACCTTCAAATGCGTCAAGTGTTTAAGGTGCTATCACTATTGCCCTGAAGAGGCAATCACCATAGAGGATAACCCTGTAAAATACAGAAGCAACGCCAATTGGGGATTTTATCAAATCAGAACCATCAAGAAACAGGCCGAAACAGGCGGAATCCCGCTTACCGGCATGGGAAGCGACATGCCCTACCCTGTTTTGTTTGACAGCCTTTTGATTGATGCATGTCAGGTTACCAATCCGTCCATTGACCCGTTAAGAGAACCGATGGAACTGAGAACATATCTCGGCAAAAAGCCGGCAAGACTTGAGTTTGAAAAAGGGCCGGACGGCAAACCTAAGCTTAAAACAAAGATGCCTCCGCAGATTAAATTAGAGGTGCCTTTTATATTTGCGCCAATGTCTTATGGCTCAATAAGCCTTAATGCGCAGAAGACCCTTGCAATTGCGGCAAAGGAGCTTGGGATTGTAATGAATACAGGCGAGGGCGGACTGCATGAGGATATTTACCCGTACCGCAGCAATATAATCGTTCAGGTTGCGTCGGGCAGGTTCGGCGTAAACCCTGATTATCTGAATGCAGGCGTTGCCGTTGAAATAAAAATCGGACAGGGCGCAAAGCCAGGCATTGGCGGTCATCTGCCAGGAGAAAAAATTCCGCTGGATATTGCAAAGACAAGGATGATACCTGTCGGCACGGATGCAATCTCCCCCGCACCCCAGCATGACATATATTCCATAGAGGATTTGAGACAGTTGATATTTGCGATTAAAGAGGCGACCAATTACACAAAACCTGTGTCCGTAAAAATTGCAGCGGTTCACAATGTTGCTGCCATAGCATCGGGTATCGTGCGGGCAGGCGCGGACATTGTGTATATTGACGGATTCAGGGGCGGCACAGGCGCCGCCCCGGTTATTATCCGCGACCACCTCGGTATACCCATTGAATATGCACTTGCGGCAGTTGATGAGCGGTTAAGACAGGAAGGTATAAGAAATGAGGCGTCCATCATTGCAGCAGGCGGCATCAGGAGCTGCGCAGACGCTGCAAAAGCCATTGCTCTCGGCGCAGACGCGGTTGCCCTTGGGACAGCAGCGCTCATAACTATGGGCTGCACCGTATGCGGAAAATGCTACACAGGAAATTGCAGCTGGGGCATCACAACCCAGAGGCCGGAACTTACCGTAAGGCTTGACCCGGAGGTATACGCAGAAAGACTTATAAACCTGATTCATGCATGGAGCCATGAATTAAAAGAGATACTCGGAGCGCTCGGCGTCAATGCAATTGAATCTCTGCGAGGCAGCAGGGAAAGGCTCCGGGGCGTTGGGCTGGACGGACAAACGTTGGATTTGCTTGGAGTGAAACCGGCAGGAAGGTAAAAATACCGTTATCCGTGGCCGTTGTCCGTGACCGTGAAAAACATTTTTATATTTCTTGCTCTTACGGTCACGGTTCACGGCTTTTAAGGAGAATCATGCTTACCATAGACGCAAAAGGACTATACTACAGAGATTTGAACAGCAAGGTTCGGGAGGCTGTTTCCAAAGGCGAAAAGGAAATCCTCTTGAAAAATGTAAACGGCCAATACTATATAGGCGATGGATTAAGGGGCGAAACAACCATTACCATAGACGGCGTGCCTGGAAATGACCTCGCCGCATTCATGGACGGTCCCACACTTATCATAAAAAACAACGCCCAGGATAATATCGGGAATACAATGAACAGCGGCAAGGTTATTATCCACGGCAATGCAGGCGATGTGCTTGGATACGGCATGAGGGGCGGCAAACTGCATATCCGCAGCGATGTCGGTTACAGGGTGGGCATACATATGAAAGGATATAAAAAACAAAATCCTGTCATTATTGCAGGTGGCAAGGCAGGAGATTTTTTCGGCGAATATATGGCAGGCGGCGTGCTTATACTGTTAAACCTTGACAATAAACATGTCCCCGAAGGCTTTAATCGGGGAAACGACAACAGACCTATGGTCGGAGATTATCTCGGCACAGGCATGCACGGCGGAACTATCTTCATAAGAGGCGAGGTTGATAAAAAATTCTGCGGCGCAGAGGTGGGTATAACGGATTTAAACGATGAAGATACAAAACTTTTGAAAGAATATCTGGAAGATTATTGCAAAGATTTCGGCCTGAATCTGAACGAAATTATAAAAACCCCGTTTAAGAAACTCATACCTGCCTCGCTCAGACCTTATGGAAATATGTATGCGTATTAAACCTCTCCAAACACCTCTGCCTCAAAGGTATAAATCTCTGCCCCCTCTTTCCAGCAGTCCACAGGAAGCCCTGCCTTGCGGCAGGTATGCTCTAAAAACTCAGTCCTGTCCCAGCCGAATTCAGTCGCCACCTGCGGAAGAAGCACGCCACGGCAATAGCCCTGCATTATATACAGGCCATGTTTTCCTACCTCAATAGTGTTCACGTCTTTTATCTTTTTAAGCGGAGTGAGGCATGAAATTTCAATGGAGATATTTGAAAGTTCCGACGGTATGAGCGGTGAAAAGCGAGGGTCTTGTGTGGCGGCGGAAACCGCCATATCAACCGTTGCCAGATACAACGGCTTATCCGATGTAAATACGCCGATACATCCCCGCAATTCTCCTGACTCCTTGACGCAGACAAAAACCCCGCGTTTTTCAAGCAGCGCTGGGCTCTTCACATCAAAGCAGGGAATCTTTTTTGTTTTAACATAGGATTCGATCGTCTCCCTCGCAATCTTTAATAGTAGTGTTTTATCTTCTTTTGAAAGGGGCATATTCTCCGTTCAAAACACATCTCCGCAAAAATTACGATATTC
>CAZVZI010000228.1:0-3644 GCA_964631455.1 uncultured Thermodesulfobacteriota bacterium
ATCATCAATCCTTGTCTCTATGCCAAGAGCGCCCTGGCCTATGGCAGGCAGGCTAACCTCAGGAGAAAGATATTCGGTTATCCTGTCAGACCAGCCAAGCCTTTTAACGCCTGCAGCGGCAAGGATTATTGCGTCATATTGCCCTTTATCCAGTTTTTTCAGCCTTGTATTAAGATTGCCGCGGAGTTGCACAATTTTTAAATCAGGTCTTATGTTTAGCAATTGAGATGAGCGTCTAAGGCTGCTTGTGCCGATACTTGCGCCGTGCGGCAAATCATTGAAGTTTTGAATTTTGAATTTTGAATTTTGAATTTGACTTATAAACGCATCCCTTGGATCTTCTCTCTCTGTAATTGCAGCAAGGTGAAGTCCTTTTGGAAAATCCGTGGGAACATCCTTCATGGAGTGAACCGCCAGGTCAATCCTTTTATCCAGAAGCGCCTCTTCAATCTCCTTGACGAAAAGCCCCTTACCGCCCACCTTTGCCAAAGGCACATCAAGAATTTTGTCGCCGGTGGTTTTTATCTTGACAAGCTCTACTTCTATGTCTGGATTTCTTTTTTCTATTTCCGACTTTACCCAATTTGCCTGCCAGAGGGCAAGCTGACTGGCGCGGGTGCCTAATCTGATTTTTTTCTTCAAGTTTTTACTCCGTATTTTTCTTATCTTTCTTCAGCCTTTTTTGCCGCTGCCTCTTCTTCCTTGTCCAAATTGAACAACTTTCTTGCCGCCTCTATGTAAAAATCCCCTTCAACCTTATTTGCCTCTTTTTTAAGGTGGGTCACCGGGTCGTGAACTATTTTATTTACAATAGCCTTTGTCATCGCGTCTATTGTCTGAATATCCTTTTCTTGGAAGCCGTTCATGCCTGACAATGCCTTTTCTATTTCTCCCTTTCTTATATCCTCAATTTTTTTCTTTAACGCCACGATGGTCGGCACAACATCAAGAGACTTCACCCATTTGTAGAATTTCTCTATCTCCTCTACTATAATGGCTTCCGCCTCCTTCGCCTCTTTTACCCTTTCCTTCAGGTTTGCCTCAACAACACCTTGAAGGTCGTCAACATTGTAAAGATAGATATTGTCTATGTTATTTATCAGCGGGTCTATATTGCGGGGAACGGATATATCAATAAAGAACATTGAGCGGTTTTTTCTCTCCTTTATTACCTCCTGTATCTGTTCCGGGTGTATTATGAATTGAGGCGCAGCGGTTGAGGCAATGACAATATCCACCTTTTTAAGATGATGGCTAAATTCTCTGAACATTATTGGAGTGCCATTGAAGCTCTTGGCCATCTCAATTGCCCTCTCATATGTCCTGTTGGCTACAAGTATCTCCTGCACGCCGTTTGAAAGCAGATGTTTGGCTGCAAGCTCTGCCATCTCTCCTGCGCCTATAAGCATGACTATCTTGCCTTCAAGGGTGCCAAAGATTTTTTTTGCCAGTTCCACCGCCGCATAGCTTATTGAAACTGCGCTTGAACCTATCTTTGTCTCTGTGCGGATTCTCTTTGCAACGGAAAATGCCTTATGAAAGAGTTTGTTCATTATCACGCCGGCGGTTTTGTGCTGAAGGGCGTAACCGTAGGCATCCTTTACTTGCCCAAGTATCTGCGGCTCTCCGATAACCATTGAATCAAGCCCTGAACAGACCCTGAAAAGGTGTTTTACCGCATCCTCCGACGTATAGGTATAAAGATGCTCATCCAACACTTCTAATGGAATATTATGATAATCCGAGAGGAATTTTTTTACCTGCCACAAGCCTTTTTCTATATCCCTTGTGACAGCAAACATCTCCACTCTGTTGCATGTGGATATAATAACACCTTCATTTATCTCATAAGATGTGCAGAGTCTGTTTAACGGCTCGCCTATTGTCTGAGCCGGAAAGGAAAGCCTTTCCCTTATATCAACAGGCGCTGTTTTATGGCTGAGGCCGACGATAATAAGGTTCATAGATAGTTACTCAATCTTTCCTTCATCTAAAATTATTGTCCCGTCTTTACTAGAATACATTCTCTGGTTATCGGAATTGAACTCGTATTTGATATCAAGGGACAATGATTCCAACGATAAAATCTTATAGTGTTTGCATCGGTAAATATTTTTATCTCCCGTTCTGCCGTCTAAAAACATTTCATAGGACAGAATAAAATGATGGGTATCATGGATGACTTTAAAGTCATCGGAAGGAGAAAAGTAGAAACTTCTTTGGGTTGTAGAGATATTTTCTAAATTATAGGTTTTACATTCAAGATAATACGGTTTGTCTTTAAAAAAGAAAATAATGTCGGGATAACCTGTGGCCTTTTTCTTTCCTGTTATGCCGGCAGGAACATCAGGGTTTAAATCATATTGCTGCATTGCATCTTTTACATAAGCCTCGATGTAATTTCCAACCTCATTTGGTCTCTTGCTAAAAAGTTTATTATTCATAAAATTCATTCCGCAAGTGGCAGTGAGTTCCGTTAAATTCCGTTCGCAATCTACAAGGCGGCTTTGTCCCTTTTGTGTAATAAATCAAATCTACTTCGGATAATGGGCCTGCTACTTTCCCATATGGAAAAGCAAGATAATCTCTATTATCCTTAATATATTCAAACTTGGCGCAATAAAGGCATTCAAGAATTTTTCCTTTTCGCAATTCTTTTACAACAGAGGCACTAAAAAGCCATGTGGCATCAAGTTTATCATTATATTCCTGCGTTTTGATATTCACATATAAGGTTTCATCAACCGTAATAATAATGACATCGTATCCGCGCCAGTTTTTGAATTTCACATTATCCTTTCCAAAATAATCAATCATAAAATCTACGGTGTGCTTTTCAATAACATCTGAAAGTGTCCTTGAGGACAATTCAAGTTTATGTTTGCCTATCCTGACAGGAATTTTCACAGAACTGAGATGGTCTTTGCATTTTTGAGTAAATTCTTTTAGGACTATTTTAGAGTTTTTAGGCATTAACCTATTTCCCCCTTTATATAGGCAATTGCACAATCATCACAGAGAGGCGCCCATGCACTTTCTGTATAAAAGGCATCATACTGTTCTTTCTTCTGTTGGGTCTCTCTACTGCCAAGTTTGCCAAATCTAACCTCTATCGCTGTGGTTTTATCATCGGACTTTTTCTTACATGCTTCACATTTCCACATAATAATTTTCCTTTGCCATCTGTTTAATCATTTCTTCCAGATAGCCGCTCAAAGAAAATATTTCGTTTTTAAAATTGATTTTTTCTCCATATTTTCTATAATCAGCCAGAATGTTTCTATATCTTTGCTCAACTTCAATTTGGACATTCTTATAAACATCGGGTATTGGTATAGACAGGAGGTCGGTTTTATTTATGCTAACCGTTCCCACCCCGTGCCTCAAAAGATTTATTGAATCCTTGCCATACCTTGTTTTTAAGTATATAACGACAAAATGAGGGCTGATGTTTTTAACCCTAAAAATGTGAATATAATCTGTTGCTACCCCTTCATCATCTTGTGAATTCACTATAGCAACCCTGCCTGCACAACCAACTCCAACCCTTACAAATAATATGTCGCCGACTTTAACATGGGCATCTGGAAAATTCATCTTGCTTAAAGTGTCAATAAATTTTTCATCTTTTTTATAGTCAATTC
>CAZVZI010000229.1:0-3639 GCA_964631455.1 uncultured Thermodesulfobacteriota bacterium
AAGAGGGCTCAGCCAATTTTGTCATGCCCGAATGTTTCTATCGGGCATCCATGGTTCGACAATCTCACCATGACAAGCGTTCGACTGAGCTCACGCCGAAGGCTCACCATGACTGTTGTCACCCTGAGCCTGTCGAAGGGTGGATTCTGGTTTAAAGATTGCCGGAATGACGAGTTTTGTAAAAGGTTTATTTGTGATGATTTTAGATGTATGTAACGGTTACTTATTGCTTGTGAATTGAGTTTTGTTTGAGTAGAGAAATTTTGTTAGGCATACTCAATCAGTATTCAGCATTACCAGTAGCAACAACCTTATGAATACCCTTTATTCACCATCGGACATATTGTGGATCAAAAATGTAACAAGTAATGAATACGGACAGGCATATATGGATTTAACCGATGACAGTTTTGTTCTTCACTTCCCAACACGCCATAAAGGAAATGTAAGGAGACCAAAGATAGATGACATTATTTTGATTCATCAAAATATAAATAAAGTAAAAGTATTCACTCATTTAGTTACACCAACAGACAATAAACTTCTAGATGAGAACATTAGATCAAAGTATCGTTACGGAAGACAGGTGAAGATAATTGCAAAAACAGACGTTAAAAATGCAATACCTGTTTCAAAAACTTTGTGGCGTAGAGTTAATTTTCAAGGCATCAGCCAAGGAAATGCTTGCGAAATACAGAACATCAAAGAGATTAGTAACATTGAAGAACTGCAACTTGATATTTGGCAACGGTTCAGTAATTATTTTGCGCACAATGAGAAAGAATCTGCTACTACAACCAATGCTGCATTGAGCGATATTACAACTTTTTCTCCTGATATAACCGTAACTGAAGGTGAATCACGACTTGATTCGCACATTGCGAAAGAGAGAAACCAAGAAATTGTAAAACAGAAAAAAATGTATGCCATCGAAAACAGTGCATCAAAATGTGAAGTTTGTGAATTCTCATTTCTCGAAGCGTATAATGCAACATATATTGAATGTCATCATCTAACCCCGATAGGACAGGGGGTGTAAGAGAAACAAGATTAGAAGACCTTGCACTGGTTTGCTCAAATTGCCACAGAATGTTACACACAAAGTTTAATGAATTATATTTGACTATTAAGCAACTTCGGGAAAGGATGAATAATTTAAAATGACTGCTGCATTTAGAAGCAGTGGTAGGGTGGGCTGCGCCCACCCTACTTTTAAAACAAAAAAGGACACCTATAAATGATCAACTCCATCAGAGGCTTTAACGACATACTTCCGCCGGAGACCTCAATCTGGCAGCATATAGAAAAAGAGGCGCGGCAGATATTTGAGGTGTACGGATTTTCAGAGATTCGCGTTCCCATCGTGGAGAAGACCGGGCTCTTTTCACGGAGCATCGGCGAGACGACCGACATCGTGGAAAAAGAGATGTATACCTTTGCGGACAGGCACGGAGAGGCGATTACGCTCAGGCCGGAAGGCACAGCGCCGGTGGTGCGCGCATACATAGAGCATAAAATATACAGCGCCGACCCTGTGGCGAAATTTTATTATCTCGGCCCCATGTTCCGCTATGAAAGACCGCAGAAAGGCCGCTTCCGCCAATTTTACCAGATAGGAGCGGAGGTCTTCGGCATAGATGATGCAAGCGTAGATGCAGAAACCCTTGAGATGCTTGTTGTGCTTTTTCAGAGGCTCGGCCTGGAAGGGGTAAGCCTTCAGATAAACTCTTTAGGCTGCAAAGAGTGCAGGCCGTTGTATAAAGAAAGGCTTCTGAATTTTTTAAATGACAAGAAACCGCATCTCTGTCCCGATTGTCAGCGCAGATACGAAATAAATCCCTTACGCACGCTGGATTGCAAAAGTCAGGGTTGCATTGAGATAACATCACATGCCCCTTCCATCCTTGACGCGGTATGCGAAGGATGCAAAACTCATTTTGAGAAGGTAAAAGCATACCTCGCTCTCTCGCAGGTGAGTTTTTCAGTGAATCCCAAAATGGTAAGAGGGCTTGATTATTACATCAGAACGACCTTTGAGATAACAGCCTTGGGGCTCGGCTCGCAGAATGCCGTTGCGGCAGGCGGCAGATATGACGGTCTGGTGAAAAGCCTTGACGGGCCTGATACGCCCGGCTTCGGATTCGCCGTCGGCATGGAACGGCTGGTGATGTTGCTGCAAGACAAGGGGCAAGGGACAAGGGGCAAGGGACAAGGGCTTGTATTTATGATTATGCTGGGAGACAAGGCGGAAAAGGCCGCAATTCCACTCATTAAGACGCTGCGGCAAAAAGGCATTCGGATTGAGCGGGATTACGGCAATAAAAGCATGAAGTCGCAGATGAAGCGGGCGGACAAGCTGGGCGCAAAATTTGTTCTCATCCTCGGCGAAAATGAACTTGCGTCCAGCAATATAATCATCAAAAATATGGAGAACGGAGAACAGGAACAGGTTGCGCTGGATAGGGTGGAAGATAAAACGAAGGGGCTCCTGTGAAAAAGCGCTTCAATCAAAATAAACATTGACAACTCCATATTATCAATACATACTAATACATATAAACAATACATATCAAAACGGAATGAATTTATGAGAACAACACTGAACATAGAAGATGAACTGCTCAAGAAGGCAAAAAGACTGACCGGCATTCAGGAAAAAACCTCTCTTGTCAGGCTGGGGCTTGAAGCGTTGATTGCGAAGGAGAGCGGAAAGAGGCTTGCCATGCTCGGAGGAACGGAAAAAAACCTGAAACCGATCCCCCGCAGGCGGCCAACGGGCAATTAGTATGGTTCTTGCCGACACATCCGTCTGGATATCCCATCTCCGCGAGAGAAATGCCGGACTTGAAACTTTGCTAGACGACGGCCATGTTGTGTGTCATCCATTCATAATCGGCGAGCTTGCCTGCGGGAATCTGAAAAATCGTTCTGAAATACTTTCTCTCCTTCATGCGCTTCCTGTGGCAACCCATGCAGAACATGAAGAGGTTATGCAGTTTATAAATGATTATCGCCTCATGGGAAATGGGCTGGGATACATTGATATGCATCTGCTCGCTTCGGCCATCTTATCCAAGACTCCTCTGTGGACATTTGATAAGCGCTTGCAAGAGGTTAGTATGAAACTTGGAGCAAACTTTCGCTCTTAAAACGGCAACAATAGCGACCGATATTGCTTTTTTGCATTTTCTGCAAGAAGGTAGCTTACCTCTTCGCTTGCGGGAGAGTGTCAGGATGAGGGGGCGGTATAAGAGTTTAATGGCAGCAGAATAATATGGATGGCATTGGAAATATGAAACTTCCAGATATGACAAGAAGGTTTATTTGTAGGCATTGCCAGCGGGAAACTGGACATTGGCCAATTGCTAATGGGGCTATTAAAGGAAGTGAAAAAAGCCTTGAGCGTGGAGAAACATCTTTACAGACGTTTCAGGTGGTTCAATGTAAAGATTGTGGGGGCACAACCTATTGTATCGATACAAAAATACATCCCGGGCCCATGATAGGCGATTCCTATACTCAAACTACTGATTATTATCCCCCGTTGCCTCTAAGGATTAAACAAGTTTGGTATGATTATTTAACAGATGATTATCAAGCCATTCTTAACGAAGTTTACAATGCTTTAGATAACTCATT
>CAZVZI010000230.1:0-3635 GCA_964631455.1 uncultured Thermodesulfobacteriota bacterium
GGTAACCCCTGAAGGAGGGGAGACCATATTCTGGGGTAAAGGCAGATGCTACACCTGCCACTCCATAGGAGACAAAGGGAGCGCAGTCAGATGTCCAAACCTTGGCCAGTGGGGCGACAAATTCCCCATGCCAATCGGCCAAAGGGCAGTTGAAAGGGCAAAAGAGAGAGAAAAGGCAACAGGAAAGCCATACACAGCCACAGACTATTTTGTCGAATCTCTGGCAGACCCCGGCGCATATGTTGTGGATAGCTTTAAAAACGAGATGGCAGTTGTCTACGCCCCGCCCATATCCCTGACAATAGATGAAATCAAGGCAGTTATATCATATCTCCAGAGCCAGGGCGGAGATGTAAATATAGAAGCCATAAACACCCCCACAGAAATCAGCAAAAAATTCTGGGACAGGATAGCGGCGGCCGGCGCGGCAGGCGGCGGAGACCCCGGACACGGAGAAGAGGTCTTTAAAGCAAGCTGCTTAAACTGCCATATGCTCAAAGGCCAAGGCGGCAAGGCAGGCCCTGATTTAAGCAACATAGGCGCAAAAGGCATAAAATCTATCTCCGAATCAATCCTTCAGCCCGCGGCATCCTTTACACCCGGTTACGAGACCTATGTTGTCATAGGCAAGGACGGCAAAGAGATAGTCAAAGAGAGCAAAAAAGTGGCCGGGATTAAAGTAGCGGAAGACAGCGAATCCATAGAAATAGCCGTTGATGCTGACACAAAGATAAAGGTTTTAAAATCAGAGATAAAAGAGATGGCAGTTGATAAAAACAAAAGCCTCATGCCTGAAGACATGATAGAGATGCTCACGGTAAAGGACTATCAGGATGTGCTGGCGTTTATGATAATGCAGAAGAAATAAGAGTCAAAGAGTCATAGGGTCAAAGTTTTTTCTCCGCCTTTTCTCTGACTCTCTGACTCTCTGACTCTCTGACCCTTTGACACTTCTAACATCGGAGGTTTTATAAATGAAAGGATTCAAAATAGGCCGGTTCTGGTCGGCAATCATCACCCTCATAGCAGTCTACGGAATCATAAAGTGGGGCATACCGTTAGCCTCAAGAAACATAACAGGGCTTCCGTTTCCCCTGTCTGTGCCTGGGACTTTGATGCTCTTTTATATGGTGCTGACCCTGATAGCCCTGGGCATCTACATATCATTCTCGGAAGAGAGGCTACAGGAATTTATAAGTCCAATAAAAAAACTCTTAAGCGGCGATTACGGCGCCAACACAAGGACAGCGGTCTTGGTAGTAGTCCCGCTGGTAGTCGGATGGCAGGTATATTCAACCACAGTGCCGAAGGTAACCTCCCCTACATCGCTTAGAATCCAGCATCCGTCATCAAACTTTCCCAAGACAATGGAGACTCTGGAAAACCCATTAAGAAACCCCTCTGATGCGGATGTGGAAAAATTCATAGAAGAGGTAAAGGCAAACAAAGTGGAGTTTATACCTGAGGCGGCAAACGAGATAGAAAAGGTTAAAGGGGATTATGACAACACACTCGGATTCATACCCACCGAGCCGATTCAGACGTTTCTAAAAGAAGTAAAGGCCGGAAATATAAACAAAGAAAACGCAAGACGCGCGCTTATGGAAAAGAATCTCTTTGAAGGCAGAATCCTCTATGCCATGAACTGCCGTCCGTGTCACGGCGATTCTACCGGCGGAGACGGGCCCATGGCGGACGGATTCAGGCTGAGACCAATAAACTTTACGGACAACGGAACCATTGAAACCATAGTGGAGGGTTATACATTCTGGAGGGTTGCCAACGGCGGAAGGGGATTGCCTCAAGAGGCCACTCCGTGGGACTCTGCCATGCCTGTATGGAAGGGAGACCTGCCTGAAGATTACAGGTGGAGAATCCTATTGGCTGAATACGATTTGGCTCAGAAGACGCCGAGACAGCCGGAAAAGGCGGAGGGGAAAAAATAAGAGTCAAAGAGTCAGAGTATCAGAGTGTAAAAGAGAAAAGATTTAAACTTTGACTCTATGACTCTTTGACACTTTTACTATTGGAGGTAATTTACATATGAAAAAGGTTTTTCTATCTTTGTTCTTACTGTTCACTGTCCACTGGTCACTGTTCACTGTAGTTAACGCTGCTGATATGCCGACAAAAACAAAACTTGCAAAGACCCCTGAGGGTGTGGAAAAGGGGAGGCTGATCTATTACAAACGGTGCAGTTTCTGCCACGGACTAAAGGGGGATGGGGATGGACCGGCAGCGGAATTTCTTGACCCGCGCCCCAGGGACTTCACTGTCGGCACATATAAATTCAGGACTACCCAGAGCGGCGAACTTCCTACAGACGAAGACTTATTCAGGGTTATTAGCAGGGGTTTAAACGGCACGGCCATGCAGACCTTTGACAGCGATAAAATCAAAAACGGCCTGACAGAAGAGGAGAGGTGGCAGGTGATTTATTATATTCAAACATTTTATTCTGATTTTGCAAATCCTGATTTTGACCCGTCTAAACAAATCGTTAAAGTGGCAAAAGAGATACCATCTTCTTCTGAAAGCATAGCAAAGGGGAAAAAGATATTTCAGGAGATGAAATGTTGGGAATGCCATGGCGATGGCGGCAGGGGCAATGGTCCAAATTCTCCGAGGCTCAAGGATAAGTTTAGAAAGGATCCCATCCTTCCCTTTGACCTCACCAAGGGGTGGAGATACAAGGCAGGAAGCACAGCAAAGGATATTTATATGAGGTTTAACACAGGACTGAACGGCACGCCCATGCCGTCCTTTACAGATTCTCTGAATGATGAAGAGAGATGGCATCTGGCAAATTTTGTAGTCTCCCTACAGAAAAAGGAGGTCAACAAAGAATCTGTTTTGCAGGCAAAACCTATCAAAGGTGAATTGCCATCAACACCTGATGACCAGGCATGGGATAGGGCCAATTCCATTGATGTGCAAATGGCAGGTCAGGTTATTGCGAAGCCGAGATGGGAAAACCCTTCCGTAGATATTGTTGCTGTTAAGGCGTTGTACAATGATAAAGAGATAGCATTTCTTATGGAATGGGGCGATAGGTTTAAAGACACGGCGCATAACACCGAACTGGAGTATCAGGTTCAAAAGATATACACAGGATATACAAGCTGGGAGGAGATTCCCAGAAAACCGGGCAATTTCAGGGACTCTATTGCCATCCAATTTCCTGTAAAGACGGCAGAAGGCACAAAAAAGCCCCACTTTTTCAGGGGAGATTCAGGAAATCCTGTGAACCTCTGGATGTGGAAGGCGGATTTAGAGGAGGCAGGCTCTCCTTCAGTTGAAGAGGTCAATGCAGCAGGTACTGACCAGCCTCTCAAGGCTCAGCCTGTAGAAGGTCAGCAGGCAAAGGGCAAAGGGATATGGAAGGACGGCGTATGGCGCGTAGTGATAAAAAGACCGCTTACAACAGAAGACAAAAACGATGTTCAGTTTGAAAAGGGAAAATTCATCCCGTTTGCCTTAAATGCATGGGATGGCTCAAATGGAGAGCATAACCTGCTTATGAGTCTATCTACATGGAACTATGTGATTATGGAGGCGCCTGTTCCAATAATGGTTTATCTATATACTTTACTGGGAATAATCGGCATTGGAGGGATTGAATGGTGGCTTGTAAA
>CAZVZI010000231.1:0-3628 GCA_964631455.1 uncultured Thermodesulfobacteriota bacterium
ATGATAATTGCCCGCAAGCCCGCCGAAGTGAAGGGCGGGATGCTTGAGGAGACGCTTGATGTTTCGGCTTCTACGGGCAAGTTAGTCGCCGAAGTGCAAAAGGATATGGCAGATAAGCGGCTCTCCACGAATGAGAAAAAAAATATTGAGAAGCAAATAAACAGCGCCGTAAAAGAACTGGAGGATTTAAGGAAGGTTTTAAAAGGGTAAATAAATAAAAAGGGGGAGTATTCATGGTGAACTTTTTATTTGGAGCGGTTGCAGGCGTGGGAATAACAGCGGCAGTGGCGTTGGTTTTGGCCTTTGTTATAATAAAGGCTGACAACGAAGACAGAATAGGCAAATATTAGGCACGCTTTATGTACCTCAGCAAAAAAGGGAAGTCATGTCTGAGTTTGATTTTGCGTCTGTTGAATAACGAGCTCACCCTTGCCGAATATAAAGAGGAGGCAAGACGGCTGACAGACAGGCAGATGGAGTTTGTTTTTTTTAAAACGCGGCCTTGTGGCCGCGGCAATTCATGATTTGAAAAAGGCAAAGTGGTATTTGAAAAAGCTGATTGCAGAGGTGGACGGAAATTAGTATGACCGAATTCTTGAGCATAAAGCAGGCGTCTGAATATCTCATTTTGAAAGGCCTTGAGATGAAGCCCGCAACTCTGCGCAAAAAAATCCAAAAAAGGGAAATACCTTTTTATAATATTGGCCGGCCAAAATTAAAGCTAAATGATTTGAATAATTTTATTGAGTCTAAACGGGTTAGGGCAAGAAGATGGCCAGCGCGAAGACCGATATATTAAGATGCAAGAAAACAACAAGCAGCCAAGAGTTCATGCTTCAAGGGCGTGTAATTATAAGCCTTGTAGTAAGGCATTTACGCCCAAAAGAGTTGATATGATTTTTTGTTCCCCGGAATGCAAGAAAACGCATTATCAGGCGGCATACAAAAAAGGGGTGAAACTCATGCAGGCAAAAGGGATGCGATTTTCAAAGTTGGAGACATCGGCAAGACTGCAAAGGCTATATAAATATCTTTCGGACGGGCAGCCTCATTCAACCAGGGACATCGGCGAGGCAGTTAATCTGGAGGCAGTCGGCTCATCTATCGGCGAGCTCAGACGGAATATCAAGCACAAAGGCATGGACATATCCTGTAGATTTAACGGCAGAACGCAAGAAGGCGCAAGCATTTATTTATATCAGCTTGTCCCTATGCTCATTCCGATAGCATAGGGTAGTCATTCCCGAAGTTTTTATCGGGAATCCAGAATGACAAGGAGACTCTATTTCAAGCTTACAGTCAATCTTGGTTTTGCTTGGAGCGTGGGGAGTTTTGATAATTTTGATAATTCTTTTTTCCAAGAGTGCAAATATGCTGGAGAAGGGGGACTAAATGAAATCAATTATCGTATTTCTGATTTTTCTTTTCGGCATTATGGCCGGTTACGGCTGGAGACATTACCACCATGAGCTGGCCGTCAAAAATCTGCATCAAGAAATCAGGGAAAATCAGAAGTACATTAAAGCCCTGTCAAATTCAATTCACTTGATGGAAAGGGAATTGGAAGTTGAGAATATAGTCCAGAAGATTATAGCCTGCGAATCTTCACACCGGCACAATGTCTGGGGCGATGGCGGCCTCTCTTATGGCCCGGCGCAATTCCAGCATAGAACTTTCAAATGGATGCGTCTGCAGGCAGGCAAGCCGCACCTGAAATGGAAAAATGCGCAGCATCAAATTTATCTGCTAAAGTGGGCGATCCAAAACGGCCACGAAAGACATTGGCGGAACTGCTACCGCAAGGCTCGCGCCAATGGCTGAATGTTACTGCGGCTGCGGTATGGGGAGACTACTCCCTTAAAAACAGGAGATGTTAAGATTTTGATATGAGGATGGACTTATACATAGAGATGCACTCCAAACACTGCGTCTGTGGCGGCACAGGCTGGCTTAAAAAAATATTCAGGGGAACGCAAAAATGCCAAAGCAGCACTGATTATATAATCCGATATGATCAATGGCTTGCGGCGGGCAGCCCAGACACAATAGAGGAGATTTTTCAAAAATATGAAACTCCAAATATGGGGCGCCCAATGGAAGAAGTAAAACTTACCAATGAAAAGTTGGCCGAGGAGTTTGCTAATAGATTGACAAGAACGCTTGAAAAAGCGCTTACACCGCCGCCCCGCCCCGCACCCCTCACAAGTAAGGAGCAGGGCAAGGAAAGATAATTATGCCGAGTTTCAATATAGAAATTAAAGGGATTAAAGAAGCCTTAGCAAGGATTGATTCAAAGAAGGTTCAGCGGGCAGCAGTGAGTGCTCTCCGGCGTGTTGCTATGTCAGGCAGAACAGAGGTGAGTTCCGCTATCCGTGATGTCTATAATATAAAAAAAAGGGATTTGGATAAAAGAATAAGTATATCGCCTGTCAACAAATATAACTTGTCTGCAACCCTTACAGTTACAGGCCGCGGCAAAATGATAAGTGAAGGCAAAGGGGAAGATACAATCGGAATAAGTCTGGCATACTTTGGCGCAAAACAGATTAAAGGAATAAAACAAATGACAACAGTGAGATCCCATCAACGCACAGGCATGTTGTTTGGCAGGACTGTTAAGACATTTGTAATTCCGCAATACCAACGCCGCATCCGCAAAGGCGGGGGGGTGTCCGTGAAAATTTTTACAGGTGGACAAAGAACCATAGTGGGAGGCGCATTCCTTGCAACAATGAAGTCGGGACATGTTGGCGTAATGAGGCGCAGGACTACACAACGCATGACAAGTCGACCAAACAAATTCGCTATCCAAGAGAGACGCATGGTGAGCCTGCCTACAGTATTTCATAATACGGACGCCCTTGAGCGTCTAAGGGCGCGGGTATTAGAGCAATGGCCAAAAGAATTTGAACACAATCTAGAGAGAGAACTTGCGAAGCGATGATTTTAATCTTTTCTCCCTTATAAAAATCATGGGTCCTTCCACCGCCCTACGACCAGCGGGCAGCAAAGCTCGCAGGAAATGTTTACGATTTAAAAATTTTTCAGGGTGGAAAAATGGAAGTGGTAGAAGTGATTGACAAAACAGAGGGTTGCGGCGTGGAGCGGAAGGTTTTGCTTTTCTCGCCCAGTGAGGCACTGAAAGCGTTCTGTGTTGATTTTTTATCACAGGAAAAAATCACGGCGTGGGTGTTGGAGCGTTTGCATCCCACTGGCCCGCATTGTCCGTTATGCAATTCAAAAATAACAGACAAGACCACGCTCAATAATTTTTATGTTTTGCGCCGGTGTAAATGCAAATCTTGCAACGCATGGTTTTCGGCTCTTAAAGGCACGGCTCTGCATCATGCGGGGCTTGATGTCTCGGAGATTTTTTTAATTGCAGTTTTTTCCGAAATGAAAGTTGAAGTAAAAACTATTGCAGGTGTTTTGAAATGTCATGCAGACACAGTGAAGATGTGGAAATCTAAATTCAAGGCGGTAATAGAATGAACATTGAAAACCAACAGCCCGCAGGCCGAATTCTTGATGGTAAAACGCATGACGACCTGGCGTGGAGTAAAACTGACAAATGACTGACAAAGAATATATCAATCCATATAAAATTTTTAACGGAGTTTGGCTGCCA
>CAZVZI010000232.1:0-3605 GCA_964631455.1 uncultured Thermodesulfobacteriota bacterium
TTTTTCTTTATGCCAAAAACCTCGCCGAGCGGCCTTGTCAGCCTTTTCCTTTGGTCGGGCTTTGAGTATTTTATATAAATTATGCCCATGCCGGCAATAAATGTCCCGCCGATAAGGTCGTTTATAAGATCCCACATCGTATTGTCAAGGCCGTTCTGCGTATCCTTGTTAAATATTTTATCAACGGCAAATTCTCCTATTTCCCAAAACCCGCCAACCGCCATTGCGGATATGATTGTAAATAATCCTACAAACGGAAGCGTAAGCCTGAGTTTTTTTGTGTAATGGAGCGTATAGACAATCATAAACGCAAGCATTGCAATAACCGCTGTGCCGTAGACATGCAATATCTTGTCCCATATCCATAACCTGTCATAGAATTTGAGCCATTCGCCGAAGAATGTATGCAGAAATATCATAAGGGTTATCAAGAGGTCTAATTCAAACGGAAGGGTTATGCGGTAATTTCTTTGAACAATGCTGGGCAAAAGAGAGAGCGCTATTGCAACGGTTGTTGCAAAGGCAAAGAGATAGCTCCCCTTATAGATTACGTATAGGAGCATGCCTATCATTATAAATTTCATAAGCCACGAAAGCGCCGTGCTTATGGAGATGGCAAGCCAGCCGTTGTTCCTCATTTTTTAAAAAGCTCTAATTCGGCATCGGAATTTTCAGCCGCAGGGTTTTCCTCTTCCTGATCCCCGCTTAAGGTCTGCGGGGACAAGTATTTCCCTTTATAGATATACCGCTCATACAACTTATGATAGCTTGTCCAGTTGGAATCAATGCCCTTCTCCTTTTCAATCAATGCCTGCATGGATTGCACCTTTGAGTCCATGTCATCAAGATAATAGAGTATTACAGCCTCCACTGTCTTTGGCCTTTTGGGAGAGCCGAAGTCAAGATGGCCGTGGTGGCTTAAAAGCATGTGCTTCAAAAGCAATGCCGTCTCTCCTGGAAAATCAGGCAGGCCTTCCATTTTTTTATCTATCATGCCTACACCGATTGTTATATGTCCGAGAAGTCTTCCCTCATCCGAATAATCAAACGTCCTCTCAAACATAAGCTCGTATATCTTGCCTATGTCGTGAAGTATTGCCCCTGCCAGAAGAAGGTCTTTATTTATATTCTGATAATGTTTTGCCACGCTGTGAATAAGATTGCACAAGGAAAGTATGTGCTCAAGAAGACCGCCAAGATACGGGTGATGCATTGACTTTGCGGCAGGGGCAAGCTTGAGGAGATTTTTAATTTCCGCATCTTCCAAAAAAAGATTTAACAGCTTCTTAATGTGATTGTCTTTAACTCCTTTAATAATAGACTCCAGCTCTGCCATCATCTCATCAGGCTCCCTCTTTGACGCAGGTAGATAATCCCGGACAGCAATCTTATCTTCATCTATCTTTGTTATCTCTGACACATTCAACTGAAGTCCGCCCTGATAGGCAATTGCCGAACCCTTTATTCTTATAAAATTGTTCCTTTCAAACTTTTTTGAGAGGTCTTCGGCGTCGTCCCAAACCCTCGCCTCCATCTCCCCTGTCTTGTCCATGAGCTTAAGATTAAGATAAGGCTTATTGCTTTTGCTCATGCCCATCTCTTTTTTTGTGACAAGAAAGATATCCTCAATTTTGCTTTTTTCTTTTACATCTTTTAAAAAAACCTTTTTCACGACATGACTCCTAAAATTAGAAACCACCTTACATACCGCTCTATGCCTTCCTCAATCTGAACCTTTGGTTCATATCCAAGAAGTTTCTTTGCCCTGCTTATATCTGCGTATGTTATCGGCACATCCCCGGGCGCAGGTGGAAGATACTTGATTTTTGCTTTTTTGCCAAGTTTTTTTTCTATCAGGGATATAAGATAATTGACCTCAACAACCCTTGACTCTCCGAGGTTAATTATCTCATAAGGAAATGGCTTATATATGGATGCCAACACCCCTTGTAAAATATCCCCTATGTATGTAAAGTCCCTCTTTGCTGTTCCATCGCCGTTGACCACAATCTCCTTGCCTTCATAGATGAGTCGGGTAAAGTTAGCAACAGCCATTTCAGGCCTACCCCTCTCTCCGTATACGGTAAAGAATCGCAGACATGTTACAGGAATTTTATAGAGGGGGGAATATGTAAAGGCCATAAGCTCGCTGGCCCTTTTTGTTGCAGCATAAGGCGAGATGGGCTGTGATATAGGGTCATCTTCTGAAAAAGGGACTTTGCTGTTTATGCCGTAAACAGAAGAAGACGATGCAAATACAAAGTTTTTTACAGGGTGTCGTTTGGCTGCCTCAAGCAGGTTAAGTGTTCCAAGGCAATTTACTTCTTCATACAAGACAGGGTCTTGCAAGGACGGCCTTACTCCTGCCCTTGCTGCAATATGGCATACAACATCAATGGAATTTTCTTTAAAGATTTTATTTATTAGCGCCTTATCCGTTATATCGCCTTTGTAGAGTTTAAAATTGGGATTTTTTACGGCCTGTTTAAGGTTTTCTTCTTTTATCTTCGGGTCATAGAAATCATTAAAATCATCAATTGCAATGATCTTTTCATTTTTCTCCAAAAGCCTGTCCGTGAGATTAGAGCCTATGAATCCGGCGGCGCCGGTAAGTAATATCCGCATGACAGGCAAAATAGCATATTAGAAGGGATGGGGTCAAGGTTTAGATAAATTTGCGGCAACTTTGACGACAATTTTAAAAACGGCGGATGGCGAGCTGGCCGCCAATTTGGGTGCATGGCCGTCTTCCGGGTAGAAGACTGCCAATTGCCCCGCTTGAAGGCGCAACATAGTTATTTCTTTTTTTGGCGCTATGCCAAAGCAAATGTCCTTTTCCGTGTCATACGCCTCAGTAATCGTCATTCGCTCAACAGGAATCCAGCCGATAACCTCCCTGCCTGAAACAATATACTGGATGTCAATATACTTTCTATGATACTCAAATTTGAGGACATCCGTCTTTACAGTTTCATACCGGTGGACAAGGGCAAATACATCCTGCCCATCTATATCCACCCTTCCGTCAGCCATGTTGTGAATGTCCGGCCTCCGCAAAAACTCAATCGCCTTCTTGAAGGCGGGCATCATATAGACCTGATGCTCGATGTGGTTAATGTCCGTAACAATCATGGTGGGTGTCTAACGATATAACTCACCGGCCGCCGCAAGCGGCGGCCGGGTGGAGTGCCTTGTTAAGTTGTGTATTTGGAATATTTATATAACTACCTATAGCAAGAATAAGTTTTATTGCAACATTGTGCATATGTATCAACTCTGGATAAGTCTTGACGCCTGCAACTATATATTCTAGTTCTTTACTTTCATAATAAGGGTTTATCATTTCAATAGTTTGAACAATTTCAGTTGTATCTGTCAAGTGCGCAGACAAATCATTTTTTGATGCAGCTTTCCATGCTTTTGATAGATTGTGTCCGATTTTTCTTAAATCATTTTCGGTATATCCTTTAAATATGAGTAATGACTTCAATACTAATTCAATCGCATGGCCATATAAAAAATATATAGGTGCAGAGATATCATTTGTATTCTCCTCCCGCAATTTATTCGCAGCGAAATAGAAACTTCTCGCATAATTCCATAAT
>CAZVZI010000233.1:0-3603 GCA_964631455.1 uncultured Thermodesulfobacteriota bacterium
AAGGCGCAAGGTGTTATGAAAAGAGCAATTGTTAATGGATCCGAAAGAATTAAAAGAACGAATGAAAATCCCAAAACAGCCGATGCCTGAGCAGGATCCGAAGGAAAGGGTAAAGAATTTTTATGAAGCGCCACAAGGGTATACTGCCGAGCTGGCAATGCAAGAGGCAAAAAGGTGCATCCTGTGCAAAAATCCATTGTGCGTCGGCGGATGTCCTGTAAATATAGACATACCGTGGTTTATAAGGCTTATTGCAGAGGGGAAATTTATTGAAGCTGCGCGAAAGATTAAGGAGACAAACGGGCTTCCGGCTGTATGCGGCAGGGTCTGCCCTCAGGAAGACCAGTGCGAAAAGGTATGCGTGGTGGGCAAAAAAGGCCAGCCTGTGTCCATCGGCAGGCTTGAGAGATTTGCGGCAGATTATGAAAGGGAGCATGCTGAGGTTACAATCCCGGCCATACCTAAGTGGACAGGAAAGAAGGTGGCGGTTGTGGGCGCAGGCCCTGCAGGTTTGACCGTTGCAGGGGATTTGGTAAAAAAAGGGCACAAGGTTACTGTGTTTGAGGCCCTGCATGTTGCAGGCGGGGTTTTAATGTACGGCATCCCTGAATTCAGACTGCCCAAAAAGATAGTCGAATCAGAGGTTGAATATCTGAAAAAGATGGGCGTTGAAATTATATGCAATGCGGTTGTCGGAAAACTTGAGACCATAGATGAACTCTTAGCAAACAGCTACAATGCTGTGTTTGTGGGCACAGGCGCGGGGCTTCCGACATTTATGAACATCCCAGGAGAAAATCTGATCGGCGTATATTCTGCAAATGAATACCTTACAAGGGTGAATCTGATGCGCGCATATCAATTCCCTGAATATGACACCCCCGTGCTGCGCGGCAAGAAGGTGGTTGTAATCGGCGGAGGAAACACTGCAATGGATGCCGCAAGGACGGCCCTCCGGCTCTGCCCCGAAGAGGTTACAATTGTTTATAGACGCTCAAGGGAGGAGCTGCCTGCAAGGATTGAAGAGGTTCATCACGGCGAAGAAGAGGGGTTGAAATTCCAGCTTCTTACCAATCCGACCAAATTTATAGGCGATGATGAGGGGAGGCTTAAAAAGATTGAATGCATAAAGATGGAACTTGGCGAGCCTGACGAATCAGGCAGAAGAAGGCCTGTAGCTGTCAAGGGCTCTGAATTTCAGATAGATGTGGATGTTGCAATCGTTGCGATCGGCAATGGCGCAAATCCGCTCATCCCGCAGACAAGTCCTGACATAAAGGTAAATAAATGGGGCAACATCACCGTGAATCAGGACACCGGAAGAACCAGCAAAAAGGGCGTGTTTTCAGGCGGCGACATTGTAAGAGGCGGCGCAACCGTTATCCTTGCAATGGGCGACGGCAGGAAGGCGGCGGATTCGATACAGGAGTATTTGACAACAGGGGTGTGGTAAACTAGCCCAACCTTTTTCTCAGCGCCTCAAAAAGCGCTATGCCTCCGGCAACGGATGCGTTTAAAGACGAGATGCTGCCTTTCATTGGAATAGAAAGACAAACATCGCATCTTTCCTTGACAAGCCGTCTTATGCCCTTGCCTTCGCTTCCTATTACGATTGCCAAGTCTGTATTCATATCAAAAGAATAAATATCCTGACCGCCGCCGGCCTCTATTCCTATTATCCATAAACCAGCCTCTTTGAGTTTTAAAATTGTATCGGCGATATTGGTTACGCGGCTAATCAACATATGTTCAATTGCGCCTGCAGATACCTTTACCACAGCAGCCGTAACCTCTGCCGCCCTGTCTTTTGGGATAATCACGCCGTGAACGCCTGCTGCATCGGCTGTTCTGATTAACGAGCCGAGATTCTGAGGGTCTTGAATACAGTCAAGGATAAGAATAAGGGCTTTTTCTTCGGATGATTTCCATCTCTCTAAAATATCTTCAATGTCCGCATATTTGAATTCAGCGAGGACGCCGGCAATGCCTTGATGGTGAGAGGTTTGGGCAAGCCTTTCAATTTCGCCCTTTTCAACTATCCTGCATTTTACGCCGTGTTGTTCGGCAAGCCTTTTTATTCTTTCGCTTGCTTGATTAGCCTTGCCGCGCGAAATAAGTATGTCTTTAAAGTATTCGGGATGGGATTTTAAGGCCTCTGATACAGGATTTATGCCGTAGATTATGCGCATGGATACCTCTCTGTGGTTACTGAACTTTTCATGATGCCTTACATCTCCAGTCGGAAATCAAAATGCAAATACACGGTGTTGTGTTTATGGATGACGAAACGGGGCATGATATGTTCTATAGCATAGATAAGAGACAAAGAAAAAGAAAGAAATAAATCAGCCCCTTTTTATTCTAAATAATCTGTCCCCCCCACCTTCTTAAAGAAGCCGACCTTATTACAGTCTATAATATGCTATTGTTGCATTACAAACAAATAGCAAAACATATTTGACATGAAAATCTATTTGATTTTAATATATATTTTAAGGTCTATGTTAAAAATGCTTGACTTATGTTATATAAATTTGTATACTATAACAAATAAATATTTACGGAGGTATCGTATGATTGAAAATGAACAAATGGAAACTAAAGTTGGGAAAAGAACTTTTCGGAAGAGCCGTCCTTATCCCCCTGTTGACATTGATGAGGCGTTAAAATTTTCTGCTATAGTAGAAAAACTTGGGGCGCGAAATGTTTCAGAGCCAATTCTTTTAAAAGAATTGGGGTTAACTAATCCAACCTCGACATCATTTTGGAAAAAAGTGGCAAGCGCAAAGCACTTTGGTTTGCTAACCATTGATGGGAAAGCCTATTCACTTACAGATCGTGCAAAACTTATATTAAGACCAAAAGATGAGGATGGTAAAAAGAGACTCTTATTAGAAGCCTTTCTGATGCCAGATTTATATAAGGATGTTTATGAAAAATTCATAGATAAACAAATTCCTTCTTTGGATACTCTATCAAATATTCTTTTTCATGATCACGGCATAAATGCGAATGTGAGCAAGGATGCGGCAGAGGCATTTATAGAGTCGGCTAAATTTGTTGGATTGTTAGGAGCCGATAATGTGCTAAAGAGCGTTACGCAGAAGGGTGAAACAGCCACTGCTGTTGAACATAAAGAAGAGGTTGATGCATTAAAACAGACTCCCCTTCATCCTATATCAACCACAATGCCACCAATACCAATACCTTTATCTAAAGGCATGGCGTCAATTATACTGCCAGAAGGCGGAATAACTCAAAAAGATAGCGAACGACTAAAGAAGTTAATTGATATTTATGTTATAGAGGAGGAGTCGGCTGATGAATAGATTACACAATAAAATAGAAGCAATAGGAGACATCTATGGAAAGTAAACCAAAAGGGAAAGGTGGTATCAGCATTGATGTCAAGTCGCTTTCCCATATTAATCTTGTTACGGTCATTCAAGAACTCAGGGGTAGCAGCCATGCTGAATTGTTTAAATCAGCACAGAAGGAACTGGTAGAACGGCTTAAGCGAAAAGGATTTGATAATAAGAAAATAGCAGCAATTCTTGTGGCAAATGAGTATGGAGTTGCAAAGAAAAAATTGATTGCTGAAGA
>CAZVZI010000234.1:0-2709 GCA_964631455.1 uncultured Thermodesulfobacteriota bacterium
AGTATGGAGGCCATGTCAATATGCCGAGATATAACAGGACAAGCGCTCAATACGGCCAGGGATGTGTAAACTGTCATAACCGTATCCATGGCTCTAACCACCCATCAGGGGCAAAATTTACCAGATAAAGGAGGCTGAAATGTTTAAAAAAATATTATTATTGACGGCAGGCATTATAATCCTCCTGATGCCGGTTAATATCTTCGCAGAAGATAATGACCTGACGGAGGATGAAGCAAAGGCCGGAGAAAAAAGCGCTATAGAGAACTCCGGCGAGATAAAGACCGGCGCGCAGCAGATATGGAACAATGATTCCAATTCCAGCAAGTTTAACGAATACAGAGACATTAAAGACGGATTCTATCTCTACAAACTCAATATGGAGGGGGTTGACACAGAAACAGGCAGATACTTTGAATTCAGGGGGACGAATGTCAACCGCAACGACCAGAACCTCAAGTTGAGAGTAGGAAAGCCAGGCAGATGGGGCATTGAGGTTGAATGGGATGAGATTCCGCATCTTTTGAGCAACAAGGCACAGACGCCTTATAATTATCAGGGAAGCGGACTTTACACCGTGCCGGGAAATGCAGGCGTATCATCGGTAACTACCGCTTCAACGGCTAATGATATTCTTATACGTGATAACGTTATCAATAAATACCTGCATTCAACAGACCTCGGAACACAGAGAGAAAAAGGCAGAGCAGCGCTTACATATACCCCTATTTCCGAGCTTAAGTTTAAAGTTGAATATTCGGATGAGAGAAAAGAAGGCACACAGGTAACAGGGGCGCCTATAGGCAACAGGCCGCCAAGGTCGCTTAATGTCCAGCTGTCGGAGCCTGTAGATTATCAAACAAGGGATTTGAAATTCGAGGCAGAATATGCCGATGACAGCGCCCAGATACAATTTTCATACCTTTTGTCAGAATTTGAAAATGATGTGCAGTCCCTTACATGGCAGAGTTTGTTTTATGGCAACGATGCGGACGGTTCAACCCTTTACAACAATGATCTTGGAAGGACACTCTCCACATACGGCAGGACGGCGCTTTACCCCGACAACAGGTATCAGAATGCAACCCTGTCATTAGGTTTTAATCTCCCTCTGGAGAGCAGGCTTGCCGCAACGGCGTCCTATGGCTTGATGGAGCAGGATGCGGATTTGCTGCCGTATAGTTACAGCACTTTAACCACGGACTGGAACTCTACAAGCAAACTTCCAAGGACAAAGGCAGACGCTGAGATGAATACCATGCTATACAATGTTGACTATACGATAAACCCCATAGACAGGCTTAATCTCAGGGCGTTCTATCGCTACTATAATCTGGATAATAACACCGGGACAGACCAGTGGTACTATGTTACATCAGATGCAGCAAATGAAACGGACGGAACGCAATTCACAAATAAAAGGAAAAATGTTGCATACGCCTACAACAAGCAGAACTACGGCCTGGATGCATATCACAGCATCTGGAGGACAACATTGGGGCTTGGCTATGAAAGGGAGAATATTGACAGGGATTTTAGAGAGGCAAATACGGAAGAGAACATGTTCAAAGCGTCAGTTAACTACAGACCTATAAATTGGCTTGCGCTGCGTGTAAAATATCTCCATGGTGAAAGAGAGGCGGATAATTACAATTATAGGGCAACAGACGCATCTTACTGGTATACACAGGCTGAATATACCGCTAACAAAGACAACGCCCTCTATAATTATGCCAATCCGCCTGATTTGAGGAAGTACGATGTATCAGACAGAGAGAGGGACCAGTGGAATGTATCCGCTATGCTCATGCCGTTGGATGAGCTGGGTTTTAACATTTCATACATGAATAGGAAAGATGATTATGCTTCAGGGGTGTCTCCGACAACTATAACAGGATATGTCGGCACAACCGCCCAAACGCCTTACACTACCGTGGGACAACAGTTGGGCCTTCTTGAAAATGAGGCAAATGTCTACACAGCAGGCGCAAACTACACGGCTACACAAAGCCTTAAATTCTCCGCCAATTATTCGAGGGAGGAGTATGAGAGCAAACAAAGGGGCAATGGCGCCAGCGAGGACAACAAATATAATGGAACAGGTTGGACAGACCCGGCAAGATTGTGGACAGCAACAACCACTGACAAGACAGACACATACGGGGTGGGCGCCGGTTATGTGATAATACCTGAAAAACTCAACTTTGTGGCAGACTATACATACTCCTACGGCAAGGTTAATATAGATTACGAGGGCTATGGCAATGACACTGCGACCGGCAACTATTACTATTTTAGCGACCCCGAAGCTGTAAGCCACAGACAGCATACCCTTAATGCCTCTCTTGAATATCAGATGCTCAAGGGCTGGACAGTCGGTCTGAGTTATCTCTACGACAGGTATAAGGTTAAAGACTGGTTGCAAGCGTCTAACAGTTGGATGGAAGAGGTGGGTAGTGAATACTTTTTAAGAGACAGTTATTCAGGAGATTATACGCGCTGGGGCAACAGGCTTGTGTCAATGGGCAGCTACCTTGGCCCGAGCTATGAGTCACATGTAGGTTTTATAACTCTGGCTTACAAATGGTAGCAGTTTCTATCAGATAAAACAAAAAGACGGATTAAAAGGGGTTAGCCGTTGAGGCTAACCCCTTTTAAATTTCTCTTCGAAAATATCAATCCAAATCTTCTATATATTTCTCCGCCATA
>CAZVZI010000234.1:2732-3558 GCA_964631455.1 uncultured Thermodesulfobacteriota bacterium
TGCATATTCTGGTCAGTCCTGATAAAACCGTTTCCGTCTTTTTCAACATCAACAAAATCAGTCGTAGGGTTTATGCCGACAAAGACAAAAACCCCATGGACATCAAGTTGTTTCAGGGTGTTATCTTTTAGATTTTGTAAAACGGCCTTCTCAACCCCAATCTTTCCCTTTATTTCTTTCAATACATAACTCAAGAGCATCTCTATATTTGATGTGGAAACAGCCTTCTCCTGAATTACCTTTTCAGCCCTGAGCTGGTCCCGCCTGTGCGCTATATAGACCTTGCCTGCAATCTTTGATAGATACACAGCCTCTTTTACAGCGGTATCGCCGCCTCCGACAACCAAGACCTGCTGGTTTTTAAAAAACGGGCCGTCGCATGTAGCGCAATACGAAACACCTTTGCCGATAAACTCTTTTTCTCCCGGAACCCCGAGTCGTTTAGGTTTTGCGCCGGTAGCTACAATGACCGCCCTGGTTGTTAAATCCCCTTCCGATGTTTTGACAATCTTTTCCTTGCCCCTATCCTGAACATCCAATACATCCGCCATTTTTATCTCAAGCCCAAGCCCCCTTGCGTGTTCCTCAAATTTTTCCATAAGGCCTGCGCCGCTTATCGACGGAAAACCGGGATAGTTTTCTATGACATCGCTGACAGCAATCTGGCCGCCCAGCATCTCCTTTTCCAGAAGAAGCGTTTTAAGCCTTGCCCTTTGGGCATAGATGCCTGCGGTAAAACCTGCAGGACCGCCGCCGATAATGATTAGATCATACATAATAAAATTATCCTTTCCAAAATATAGGAGTAAATAAAATCAAAAGTGTA
>CAZVZI010000235.1:0-3555 GCA_964631455.1 uncultured Thermodesulfobacteriota bacterium
CAGGAAAAACAATCTCACAGTTTCCCTTCTGTTTTTTGACTGCCCCAAAGAAATCAGCGCATTAGAATAATTCCTCACAATAAAATCTGCCCTCCGCTTGCGTATAAAAAAAATGTTGCTATAATTGCGAATATAAAAGATGGGGATTCTCATGGCAGATGAAAAGGAAGATGCAAATAGAAGAGATTTTTTAACCATAGCCACTGCTACTGTCGGTGCCGCAGGCATTGGCGCTGCTGCCTATCCGTTTGTAAAGGCGATGAGTCCTACAAAGGATATAATAGCGGCCGGTGTCCTGGAGGTTGATATAAAAGACCTGAAAGAAGGTGAATTAAAAACAGTCCTGTGGAGAAAGCAACCTGTATTTATCCTGAAGAGAACTGCTCATATGATAGAAAAGGCAAAGGCAATTGACCCCTCTAAACTGAAAGACCCGGCTGCGACTGAAGACAGGGTTAAACGACCGGATATTCTTGTATGTTTGGGAATATGCACCCACCTTGGATGCATCCCTGATTTTCGTCCTGAGAATGTGCCTGGGCTTGACCAGCCCGGTTGGTATTGCCCTTGCCATGGAGGAAAATACGATACATTGGGGAGAAGGCTTGACGGCCCGCCACCTGAAAATCTCCACCTTGTTCCCTATGAATTTGCGGATGATACAAAAATCAAGATAGGCACAGAGACATTTGCAGGATATGGAGAAAATGTAAGAAAAATAAAAGACCTGCCGAAGGCATAAACGAGAGAGGTAGCAAGACAATGCAGCGGATAATGGAATGGATTGATAAAAGATTTCCATTAACAGAGTTTATAGAAAGGCATATAACCAAATATCCTACGCCTAAAAACTTAAACTATTGGTGGAACTTCGGCTCCCTTGCAGGCGCATTTTTTGCCGTTCAGGTTGTGAGCGGAATATTTCTTGCTATGTATTACAAGCCTGATGCTCAGCTTGCATTTGACAGCGTGGAGCATATCATGCGGGATGTGAACTATGGCTGGCTTATACGCTATATGCATGCAATAGGGGCGACCGGGGTATTCTTTGCCGTCTATGTTCACATGGCAAGAGGTCTTTACTACGGCTCCTACAAAGAGCCGCGCGAACTCATTTGGTGGATAGGTCTTATAATATTTTTATCTTTTATGGCAGAGGCTTTTATGGGCTATCTTCTGCCGTGGGGACAGATGAGCTACTGGGGCGCTACGGTCATAACGAATCTCGCGAGCGCTGTTCCTGTTGTCGGCTCTGACCTTGCAATATGGCTGAGAGGCGACTTTGCCGTCGGCGATGCAACGCTTACCAGATTTTTCTCTCTGCATACGACTTTGATACCAATAGGGATTATCGGCTTTCTTATATTGATGCACCTTACAGCCCTTCATAAGGTCGGCAGCAATAATCCCGATGGAGTTGACCTTGATAAAAAAGGGCCGGATATGCTTCCTTTTGCGCCGTATTACATAACCAAAGACCTCTGGTTCATAGCCCTTATTTTTACCATCTTTTCCTATTTTATCTTTTTTCAACCGGATTTTTTTCTGGAGCCTATAAATAACGAGCCTGCCGACCCGCTCAGTACGCCGCTCCACATTGTGCCTGAATGGTATTTCCTCCCGTTTTATGCAATCCTGAGGTCAATCCCGAATAAGCTCGGCGGCGTTGTGGCAATGAATGCCGCAATCTTAATAATGGCGCTCCTGCCATATCTTGACCGCTCCCCGGCAAGGAGCGCAAGATACCGGCCTGTTAAAAAGGTTCTTACATGGATATTCTTTGTAGACTTTATCGTCCTCGGTTATGCGGGCATGCATCCGCCTGATGATATATCGTTTGTCGGCATAAAGATGGTCAATCTCGGAAGGATACTTACGAGTTATTATTTCCTCTATTTTATTACTATGCCCATCTGGTCAAAGATAGAGCCGACAAGACCTTTGCCGCAGGGAGCGCAGGTATGAAGCATAAATTAGAAATAAGAAATAAAAGAAAGTTTTTACCCGTTATCTTATTTCTCATTTCTCTATTTCTTTGTTTGTCGTCTCCTGTTTTCGCCTCTGAAAAAGTCAAACTTCCGCAGGTAAAAATAGATTTTAGCCCGGAGGCGATAAAGAGGGGCGAAGAGGTCTTTAAATCAATATGCAATGGCTGCCACGGTTTGAAATATTATGGCCTGAAGGCGCAGCTTGACGCAGAGGCTGCGCGCGCAGCCTTTGGAAAAGAGCCTCCTGATTTGAGTTTGTTGGCAAAGGCGCGGGGAAAAAGGGATGAGGGGGCGAAATATATCTATGCCCTGCTTATAAGCTACAATGATACTCCGGAAAAGAATCCTGTATTTCCAAACATAGCCATGCCCCCTGTGTTTTCAAAGGATGACCCTGAATTTGCGCAAAAGGCAAAGGATGTGGCGGCATTTCTATTATATGTCGCGGAACCGACAGCTTACGAGAGAAGGCATCTTGGAAAATATCTTTTGGCTTACATGATTGCGCTAACCACCCTGCTTTATGCGCTGAATAGAAAGACATGGAGGGGTGTAAAGAAAAGATAGTCTGCAAGTTTGAATGTTTGTCTGAATTTTCATTCAACCCATTCGGAAGGGGTGGCGGTATAATAACCGGTTATCTGGTTTTCAAAACTTGTATACTCTTTCAAGAATGTAAGGTTAATCGTATCGGTTGGACCGTTACGTTGCTTTGCCAGAATAATCTCGGCATCTTTTGCCAATTTTCCCTTTTCACATGCACATCCGTTTCCTTTTATCTCTACCGGGCATTTGCAGGTAAGATAAAATTCTTTTCTGTACACAAAGGCTACCGCATCCGCATCCTGCTCTATGGCGCCTGACTCTCTTAAGTCCGCCAATTGCGGCCTGCTCTCCTCTCTCCGTTCCGCCATCCTTGAAAGCTGGGAAAGCGCAATAACAGGCACATGAAGCTCCTTTGCCATAGCCTTTAAAGATCTTGAAATGTCCGATATTTCCTGCTCTCTGTTATCTGCATCGTGTTTGCCCCTCATCAGTTGAAGGTAATCCACAATAACGAGTTTGATGCCTTCCTGCTTGGCTAATCTTCTTGCCTTTGCCTTGATTTCAAGAACGGATTGCGCGGGGGTGTCATCTATAAATATGGGAACGTCGTGCAGAATGCCGACCGCTGTGGTGAGTTTATTCCAATCCTCGTCTTTTAACTTGCCGCTTCTTAATCTGTAAAGATCAACCTTTGCCCTTGCCGCAAGCAGCCTCTGCATAAGCTGCTCCTTGCTCATTTCAAGCGAAAAGATTACTACAGGATTGCCTGTCTCCGCCGCATTTTGAGCAATATTCAGACAAAATGCCGTTTTGCCCATGCTCGGCCTTCCGGCAATAATAATAAGGTCTGAAGGTTGAAGCCCTGATGTAAGCTCATCAAGCTTATCAAAGCCGGTCGGCACACCTGTAACATGGCCGTCTTTTTTAGAAAGGTTTTCAATGAGCTTAAAGGTATGCGAGGTCAAATCCTTGATAGGATAAACAGACTGTTTTGTCTTATCCTGCGCCACATCAAATATTA
>CAZVZI010000236.1:0-3555 GCA_964631455.1 uncultured Thermodesulfobacteriota bacterium
TGATGATAGCAGTTTTGAATTGAAGTGCAATATTTAATCTGTTACATTTGGGCATAATAAAATCAACATGAAAGGAGAAACTCTATGAATACATATTATGCGCCTGAGGATTTATCAAAATTTCCCACCATCGGTGAAGGGGCGCCTGAGCTATGGAAAAAATTTTCAGAATGGTACGGCGCAGTATTTGCCGAAGGCGCCCTTTCCGAAAGGGAAAAGGCCCTGATTGCCCTGGCGGTTGCCCACGCAGTTCAATGCCCTTACTGCATAGACGCATACACACAGACATGCCTTGAAAAAGGTTCAAATGAGGAGCAGATGACAGAGGCTGTTCATGTGGCAGCAGCCATAAGAGGCGGGGCATCGCTGGTTCACGGCGTTCAGATGAAAAATGCCGCAAAAAAGGTTTCTCTGTGACTCTCAAACCTTTTGACGCAGCTTTATCAGAAAGCAAACTCTATCCGCTGACTGCAACAGGCATTGCCGTCTTGCAGGTAAATGTCGGCAAGCTCTGCAATCAGGCCTGCAAACATTGCCATGTTGAGGCAGGACCCGGCAGAAAAGAAACAATGCCTAAACAAATAATGCAGGCTTGTTTAAAGGCCATTGAAAAGACAGACATCCCCACTGTAGACATAACAGGCGGGGCGCCTGAAATGAATCCTAATTTTAAATGGTTCGTGAAAGAATTGAGAGACAGTAGCCGCCATGCCATGGTTCGCTCAAACCTGACAATCCTTGCCGAACCCGATTATAAAAACCTTGCCGGATTCTTTGCAGAAAACAAGGTGGAGGTGGTTGCATCCCTTCCATACTATTCCGAGCAAACAGCAGACCGGCAGCGGGGCAGCGGAGTATTCGGGCAATCCGTTGAGGCATTGAAACAACTGAACGGCATCGGCTACGGGAGAAAAGATTCCGGCCTTGTTTTGAATCTTGTCTATAATCCGGCCGGGGCGTTTTTTACCCCTTCTCAGAAATCCCTTGAAGCGGATTACAAAAGAGAGCTGTTGAAAAGGTATGGAATTACATTTAACAACCTTTATACAATTACCAATATGCCTATCGGACGCTTTTTGAATTATCTCAATGCATCTGAAAACTATGGCGCATACATGGAGAAGCTCATCTCCGGTTACAATCCGAACGCCGCTTCTCAGGCCATGTGCAGACATACATTATCGGTGGCGTGGGATGGCTCTTTGCACGACTGCGACTTCAACCAGATGCTTGGAATGAAGGTGAACCACGGAGCGCCTTCAAATATTGAAGAATTCGATTTAACCAAACTCTGCAACGGGCATACACTGCTACGGCTGCACGGCAGGGGCAGGCTCAAGCTGCGGCGGGGCGGTGGTGTAAAAAATTTACTTTACTGCGCCGTGCCTGCGGCTGTGCCTGAGAAACATCCCGAACAAACGTTGCCGTTTATATCTTTATTCACATTTCCTGCGGCTGCGCCGTTCATCTGAACAGAGGTTCCGTCCATTGTGCCTGTGCCGCTGTATGCGCCGCTACCGTCAACTGTCGCGGTCCATTTATTGTTCACCGCATCCCAGTTTTTGACGGTAAAGTTTGTATTAAGGCCGTTGCCTGTCAGCGCAACAGCCGTGTTTACAACAGGCGAGGCACTATATGTGCCGTTCACGTTTCCCGTCGCCCATATCTTTGGAGCCGCGCCGCTCTGATAGGCAAAAAATATCACGTCGTTCATGTTCATATCCATATTGTTGCCTGAGCCTGCAAGGTTCGCCCTCCCCACCTCTATAAAGGGTATGCTTAACTGCTGAAGCGCTGTCCTGCCCTGAACAGTCTGAACCATTGATAGAAATTTATTCGTATCCATATATGCGCCGACCTGAGCCGCCTGCCATGCGGAGGCGATAGGATTAAATGTGCCGATGGTTTCTCCCTTAGTTATAAATGTAACAGGCGTTGCCGATATGTCGGCGCCATAGCCGTATGTCGCGCCGTATAATTTGCCGTCCGACCACTCCGAACCTTCAACCTTTGTTCCGAAGATGAGGGTATTGTCCGTAGATTTGTATTCTGTCAGGAGACTCCATGTATTTGACGATGAGCCGCCTGTGCCTCCTGTTACTGCCTCCAATATGCCCCAATCCTGGCCGCTTATATTAAATGTCCTTGCTTCGTATTGTGATGTAAATGCGGCAACACCGCTTGTTGCTTGAATATTTGCAATTGCTCCGTTATCGGGGTTCATAATAAGAGCGTGGTCATATGTTAAATCCCCCAGACTTGAAGGCGCAAGGCCGGTCGCCAGCGCTGCGGGCGTCCATGTCCCGCTTGCGCTGAACATGCCGGTATCAGGATAGTAACTCCCTGCAAGGCTGCCTGTGAGAATGCCTGCATTGCCTGACAGGTCTATATAAAGGCTGTAAACCCTGCCGTCTATGGCCTGATTCTGCCACACGGCTCCAATTGCTCCAAAGAATGCGCCGCCATCATAGGTAAGGTAGCCGCTGACGGAATTTCCGCTGTATATGGAAGGCAGCCATATATAGGGCGCTGCATTGGCGCCGTAATCAGTATACGGACCATGAAAACTCACTGCTGTCGCGCCTGACCAAGGAGCGGCAGCGCCGCTCACATACGCATCGGCGGTAATGCCGCGAGGGGATATTTCCGTTCCGTTGCCGGTAAAAAGACTGCCGTAATAATAGTCGCCTAAGTCATTCGTATTTCCCAAAAAGATGTTGGATGACGTTGATGACGATGATGCAGATGGCGCAGGTATTATATTCTGATATTTTTCCGATATGGGCGGCGTCTGCGGCGTATCTATTTTCAACTCGCTGTCGAAGACCGCTCCGGCAGGCTCCATATAGCCGAAAACATCACCGCCGGTTATGGCCGCTTCTTGGCTCAGGAATTCGGCGTCCGTTGCCTCACCTTTTCCCTTTACGATATTTGTGTCCGTATCATTTAAATGTCTTATCATTTCAACATCTGCAGCCGGTCTGGAAGGCTGAGGGGCTTTGTTCTTTGCAATAAATGTGACATTCCCTGAAACTGCCGTGACAACCTGTCCGGGGACAGCGTCATTAAATACATCCACCTTCCCCTCTTTAACCGCTATTCCTGTAACACCCATAGTATGAAAGATAAAACAATCCGCCCCTTTGACATCTGCTGAAGCAACCGGCGTCTTTACTTCAAATCCTTGTCCGGCTGAAAATGATATGCCGAGTATCTTTCTCGGCGCTGCGGCAATCACCCTTATCTTCCCTCTGAAAAGGGTTAATACGCTCTCCTCTCTTTCATTTCCTTTCATGAGATATTTTGTTATTTCAATCCTGCTGCCCGGGGCAAGTCTGACCGCGCTTTTGTCCGCAAACATTATCTCCGCCTTTGCGCCGGATTTTGTCCTTACAGCATCTCCCTCTGAAACAGGCTGCATAAGGCTTGCAGGCGAGGCAGCCTCCTGCCCCGGCCTTATTATATCCACATTACCGTTAATGGCGGTAATTTTGCCGACTACCCCGGCATAGGTTAAGGCTGAGGTTAAGGTTAAGAAAAAAGTTAAGATTACGG
>CAZVZI010000237.1:0-3535 GCA_964631455.1 uncultured Thermodesulfobacteriota bacterium
GCAGGCTTCGTCACGACCCTTCGACAGGCTCAGGGTGACAATTAAAATGTCATGGTGAGCTTGTCGAACCATCAGCCGAACGGTGGGTATTTTTGAGCGTCAACTATATATCCAGATAGGCAACTTCTAAGGCATGTCTTTCTATAAATTCTCTCCGGGGCTCAACCTCATCGCCCATGAGTTTTGTAAATATGACATCCGCCTCGACGGCATCTTCAACCTTCACCTGAAGGAGTGTCCTCTTCTTATCATCCATTGTTGTTTCCCAAAGCTGTCCCGGATTCATCTCCCCCAATCCTTTGTATCTCTGGATATAGAGGCCTTTTTTGCCAAGCTCCAACACATGGTTAATGAGCCCGTTGAAGGTATTTACCTTTGCCGCCGTCCCTTCTCCTTCTCCATCAATCTTTAATATAAATGGCGGCTCTCCAAGGCTTTTTAACTCCTTGCCGACCTGCCTCAACTCCTGAAACTCAGGAGAATGTAAAATATCCCAGTCAATAACGGTCTCCACCTGGGCCCCGTCTCTCTTTGACAATCCCTTGATAGTAAAGCAGTCATGCTCTGCGTCTTTATCTGTAGAAAATTCTATAGGCATAATATCCGGGTGAAAGGTTTTTATATAGGTCTTCACATCCTCTATCAGGTTGTTCACAGCCTTGGGGTTTTTTAACGTATCCGCGCTGAAGCCCTCTTCCATGGCAAATGCGGCTGCTATCTCGCCTTCCTTTCTTCTCTTGTTAAACCGCTTTATTATACCCTGAAATCTTGCCGCGCTTTTCAGCATTTTAAAGAGCTGCTGCGTCTTTATTTCCGTCTTTGCCCCTTTGGGTTTAAGGGTAAGCCCCTCCACTGCCGCCTCAAGTATAAAATCTTCCAGCGCGGTTTCGCCCTTGATATATTTTTCCACCTTACCACGCTTGACTTTGAAAAGCGGCGGCTGGGCTATGTAGAGATAACCGCCTTCAACCAACGGCGTCATCTGCCTATAGAAAAATGTAAGTAGGAGCGTTCTGATGTGCGAACCATCCACATCCGCATCGGTCATGATGATAATCTTGTGATAGCGGAGTTTTGCAGGATCAAAATCCTCTTTGCCAATGCCGCATCCAAGCGCGGTTATCACTGTCCGTATTTCTTCATTGGAGAGCATCTTGTCAAACCGCGCCTTTTCCACATTCAAAATTTTTCCCCTAAGCGGCAGTATGGCCTGAAATCTCCTGTCTCTCCCCTGCTTTGCAGAGCCGCCTGCCGAATCTCCCTCAACGATAAAAATCTCGCTTAGCGCAGGATTGCTTTCCTGACAATCCGCAAGCTTTCCCGGAAGTGATGACGCATCTAATGCGCCTTTTCTCCTAATAATCTCCTTTGCCTTTTTTGCCGCTTCCCGCGCCCGTGCGCCCTCAGCCGCCTTTTCAACGATCTTTTTTGCCACAGACGGATTCTCTTCCAGAAATGCCGCCAGCTTGTCATTAACGATAGCCTTTACATATCCCTCAACATCGCTGTTGCCAAGTTTTGTCTTTGTCTGGCCTTCAAACTGCGGATTGGGAAGTTTCACGCTTATAACCGCTGCAAGCCCTTCCCGCACATCATCGCCCTGAAGCCCTTCTTTTAAATCTTTGAGCAGATTGGTGTTGGAGGCGTAACTGTTTATCGTCCTTGTGAGCGCAGATTTGAAACCGACCATGTGCGTTCCGCCCTCTGTTGTGTTTATATTGTTTGCGTATGAAAAAATATTTTCGCTATAGCCGTCGTTCCACTGCATGGCTATCTCCATCTGGATGCCTTCTTTTTCGCCGAAGATATAAATAATCTTGGGATGAACAGCAGTCTTGCTCTTGTTAAGATGCTCCACAAACGAGGTAATGCCGCCCTTATACTGAAACGCATGTTTTTTATCGCTTCTCTCGTCTTCTATGGTTATGAGGATACCGGCATTGAGAAATGAGAGCTCACGAAGTCTCTGGGAAAGCGTATCAAAGCTGAATTCCAAAGTTTCAAATATTTTTTTATCAGGCTTAAAGGTAACGCGGGTGCCTGTCTTCTGCGTTTTGCCGACAATCTTGAGCTGCTCAACCGGTTTGCCTCCTTCATACCGCTGCTGAAAGACCTTGCCGTCTCTTTTTATCTCCACCTCAAGCCACTCTGAAAGAAAGTTTACAACTGTAACGCCCACGCCGTGCAAACCGCCGGACACCCTGTATGCCTTGTTCTCAAACTTTCCGCCTGCATGAAGCTCGGTCAGCACCACCTCCACCGCCGGTTTTTTCTTCTGCGCGTGCATCTCCGTGGGAATGCCCCTGCCGTCGTCAATGACCGTAACGCTGTTGTCGGTATGTATCTTGACTTCCACATTTTTGCAAAAACCCGCCAGCGCCTCGTCAATTGCGTTGTCAACCACCTCATATACAAGGTGGTGCAGCCCTGCGACCCCGGTTGAACCTATATACATGGCAGGCCGCTTTCGCACAGCATCAAGCCCGCCCAAAACCTTTATGGATTCCGCGCCATATTCATCTTCATTTATTTCTTCCTTTGCCAATTTATCCCCTCCCGGAGGTTAATATAATTTAGCTGAAATATATATCATGTTTGAGTATTCAAAGCCACAAAAAATGCGGCCAATTTAGCTGCGCTTTGCTCCCCTCTTTAAATCCTCTTCAAAATACTGATTCACATTATCCAGGGCGCAAAAACTCCCGCACATAGTGCAGGTGGCAGGCTCTTCAGGATAACGGCTGTTTCTGATTTCCGTTGCCCGCTCGCCAAAGAAGCCATGTTTTTGCTGGTCATTCCATCGCAAGTCTCTTCTTGCCTTTGCCATATCCATGTCCCTATCCTTTGAGCCAAGTTTTACCATGTCGCCGACATGCGCGGCAATCCGCGCAGCACGCACGCCTTCAATCACATCTTCCTTGTTCGGCAGCGCCAGATGCTCGGCAGGGGTCACATAGCATATCAAATCAGCGCCGTATCTTGCAGCCTGCGCTGCGCCTATTGCAGCGGATATATGGTCGTAGCCTGCGGCAATATCAGTTGTAAGCGGGCCAAGCACATAAAACGGCGCATCGCTGCTCATCCTTTTCTGCAATTTTACATTCGCCTCAATATCGTCAAGCGGGAGATGACCCGGCCCTTCGCACATCATCTGGCAGCCCATGTTCTGCCCGATTTCTGCAAGCTCGCAGTTTATTAAAAGTTCCTGAACCTGCGCCCTGTCTAAACTGTCATGCACAGCGCCTGCGCGAAGGCCGTTTCCCAAACTTAATACGCAGTCGTACTTTTTCAAGATTTCAACAACCCTGTCAAATTTTTCATAAAGGGGGTTTTCCTTGTTGTTCTTGAGCATCCATCCGACCATATATGAACCGCCGCGGGATACAAGCCCTCCATAGCGGTAGCCCTGTTTTTTGAGTCTTTCAATGGTAAGCCTGTTTATGCCGCAGTGGACAGCCATAAACGAGATGCCGTCAGCGCACTGTCTTTCTAAAACATCAAACAAAAGTTCCTCTGTAAGTTTGTTCGGGTCATG
>CAZVZI010000238.1:0-3519 GCA_964631455.1 uncultured Thermodesulfobacteriota bacterium
AAGGGGAAGCGAATCAGGCACGCGCAAGATCGGGTTTGATGCAACCTACCGCTTTGAAAATCTGACAAGCCTGCAGACCAATGTCTACAGGCAGTATAATCTTGCCACCGAGGCGGAAAGGGATGTGGCTGAGGCACAGGCAAGATACACTGAGAAGCAGTATGGCCTCAATGCCGGTTTGAGATACGCGCAGGATACCATGGGCGACGGCACGGTAAACAATTCAGAACAGCTTTTACTCGGCGGTCAATACAGGTTTTTTGATGACAAACTCAGCCTGAGGCTTGACCACGCCCAGTCTTTATTGGGAAATAACGAGAACAGCGATTTTCCAACGCGCACGCTCCTTGGCGCCGATTACAGACTCGGCGAATCGGCGTCTCTGTTTATCGACCAGGAGTTTACCCAGGGTAAAAATGCGGATACGGAGACGACACATATAGGGCTTAAGGCGTCGCCGTGGTCTAACGGCCAGATAAATTCTTCGGTAGGTCAGGAGAATCGCGCAGACGGAACAAGGGTTTTCTCCAGCTTCGGACTCAAGCAGGCATGGCAGGTAACCGACAAGTGGACTCTTGACGGCGGATTAGACCGAAGCGAAACATTCAAGCATCAGGGAAACACGTCGTTGAATGTAAATACGCCTGCCTCATCCGGCGGAACGGATTTTACCGCTGTGTCGCTTGGCGCAGGATATAAGGAGAAAAAATGGTCATGGACCGGGCGGGTTGAAAAACGCGATTCCGACACAGAGGATAAGATAGCCGTCTTCTCCGGTGTAAGCGGAGAGCCGGGTCAAGGTGTAGGGCTGGCTGCCGGAGTGCAGGCGTTCAAAACCGAAAGCGTTACGGCAGGGGACAAAACAAATGCCGACCTCCGCCTGAGCGCAGCATATCGCCCCGAAAAAACAAAGTGGATAGTCCTTGACCGGCTTGACTTCCTTACCGAGAAACAGAGCGGCGGCTCGTTTAATTACAACAACTGGAGGGTTGTTAATAACCTGAATGCAAATTACAAGTTAAACTTCAAGACGCAGCTTGCCTTACAGTATGGCGCAAAATATATGAAAGAGACAATAGACAGCAATGACTACAGCGGCTATACCGACCTTTTCGGATTGGAGCTACGTTACGATTTAACCCAAACATGGGATATCGGCCTTAGAGGCAGCGCCCTCCATTCATGGAGCGCAGATTTGTTTAAATACAGCTACGGGCCTTCTGTGGGTTATAATATGGCGAAGAATATCTGGATAAGCGTGGGGTATAATCTTGCCGGATTTAAAGACAGGGATTTTTCAAAGGCGGATTTTACCGCAGAAGGGCCGTTTATAAAATTCAGGCTCAAGTTTGACCATGAATCGGCCAGGGACGCCGTAAAATGGATTGCCGGGCAGTGAGTCCGGCTGCGACATAATAAAAAAAGAGGGGGATTTTATTTCAGATGCATCGCAATAGCTGGTTTTCTGTTTTGTTTATTTTCGCATTTATCTTTTTCCATAATGCTGCATTTGCAGAAGATACGGAGGCAGAAAAGGGAAACAGCGATGTTTCTGAAATGGAGCTGCATCCCAGTTTTGAGGAATTCGGCACAGAGTTAAGCCGGGAAGATATGGTTATGCTGGACAAAGTGATTTTGGAGCTTAAAAAACTGCCTATTGAGCATGTGTTTGTAATAGGCCATACGGATTCAACAGGCATCAGAAAGCGGAGCCGCCACATATTCGCCGACAATTATGAGCTTTCCAAAGGCAGGGCCAAAAGCGTAGCAGACTACATTGCAAACGCCCTGAGCCTGTCTCCCGGGCAAGTGACGGTTGAGGGGAAAGGGGCTGACAATCCTATTGCAAGCAACAAGACAAAACAAGGCCGTGCGATAAACAGACGTGTGGAACTTAAGGTAGCGGCAAAAAAATACAAAGAGAGTTCAGGGCTTAAAAATATTCAGGGAGAGAGCGGCGTAAAAACCGCGTCTGTTGCAGAGGTGAAAGAGCCGGAAAGGGAAGTTGAAGCGGAGAAACAAGATACGGCAAAAACGGCGGATTTTCTTGAACACGGGATAAAAGATTTGAAGGATGAAAATTATGAGGAGGCGGTTCTGGACCTTCTCAAGGCCAGGGGGCAATATCCTAAATCCGCGCTTGCCGCATATTATCTCGGTCTTGCGTACAAAATGATGCAGAATTATGAAGACGCCGTAATACATTTAAAAGACGCCGCAAGCCTGGAGCCGGATGTCAAGGAGGCGCGCCTTGAACTTGCGGAGGCATATTATTTGCTGGATATGAATGAAGAAAGCCTTGAGCAATTGGAGCCGGGGGATGTAAAGCCCGCGCACATGGCGTTCCTGAAAGGCCTTGTCCTGATGAAACTTGATAAAGACAAGGAGGCTGTGGACGCATTTGCAAAGGCAAAAAAAATAGACCCGTCTCTGGCTCTGGCTGCAAATTATCAGATAGGCATTGCGCTTATAAGGCAGGGCAATGCGGAAAAGGCGGCAGGGGTGTTCAACGAAGTTATCATCATGGATCCGAATTCAGACCTTGCCGGGTTTGCAAACCGGTATCGGGAAGCCCTTACAAGAAAGGTTGAGCTAGAAAAACCATTGAAGCTTACACTGGGAGCGGAGTGGCAGTATGACGATAATGTGATATTAAAACCGTCCGATCAGGCGGCGGCAAACGGGATATCAGGCGAGAAAGATACGGCGTATGTTGCGTTGCTGCTGGCGGAATACACCGCTCATATTTCAGCCCCTTTAGCCGTCAAGGCGCAGTATTCGGCATACTATAAAGACTATCAGACGCTCGATGCGTATGATGTGATGAGCCATACCGTGGCTGTGGCCCCAAGCTACGGATTAAGAGAGAGCATGATAAATATGCTCTTAAGCTACAACTATACATGGGTTGATAGCGATAAATATTTAAACACAGAAACAGTCTCTCCCGGCTACAGCCTGATGATAGGCAAGAATCAGATGGGGCAAATAGCCTTGAGGTGGCAGGCCAAGGATTTTTTAAAGCCCCCGCTTGCAGCGGATGAAGACAGGGACTCGCAGGATGTGGCGGCATCGCTGGGGTGGTTTTATTTTTATGCCGGAAACAAGGAATTCATAAACTTGAGTTATGAAATAAACAAGGAAGACACCAAAGGTGTAAACTGGAAATATCTTGGAAACAAAGCGAGTCTTAATCTGTCTATCCCGCTTAAAGACAAGCTCAAATTCAACGGCTCGGCAGAGGTCTATCAGCAGCAATTTGAGCATGTCAACACAAATTTTCTCAAAAAAAGAAGGGATAGGACATATACAGGCTCAGCCCTTATAGCCTATGAGCTTTATGACAATATGGATATTCGGCTTCAATATACATATGTAAGGGGGGATTCCAACATAACTTACTATGATTATCGCAAGAGCATATCCAATATCGGGATAGAGGTGAGATTCTAAAACAGGGGGTGTGTCATGAAAAAAACAATTTTAACCGTAATCTTAACTTTTTTCTTAACCTTAACC
>CAZVZI010000239.1:0-3512 GCA_964631455.1 uncultured Thermodesulfobacteriota bacterium
CAAGGACTTCAGATAAAAAAGGATATCGCAGTCTTCTTGAAGGAGTTGGAATCATGGGTGCAAATCCCCCCTCACCCCCCTTTGGAAAAGGGGGGACTAAGGGGGGATTTCGATTCTATAGCCAGAGCCCTCCGTCTCTATAAGCAGAGAGAATATCTAAGGATAGGCGCAAGGGATATTCTTGGCCTCGCGTCCATGCAGGAAACAACCTTGGAATTATCAGACTTGGCAAGCACATCGCTGGAGATTGCGTACAGATTTTGTCTCAAACAGCTTAAGGCGGAATATGGGACGCCTATCTATACGGATATTGACGGTTTGGAAAAAGAATCTGATTTCGTAATTATAGGTATGGGCAAGCTGGGCGGCATGGAGCTTAATTTCAGTTCCGATATTGACATCATCTACCTATACTCTTCGGACAAAGGCGAAACAACGGGAATAACAAACCCTTCCTCGCCCCCCTTTCATAAAGGGGGGGTGGGGGGGATTTCAGGCAAAATATCCCTCCACGCCTTTTATGTAAAACTCGCCGAGATGATAACCAGACTAATCGGCAGCGTAACAGAGGATGGAATAGCTTTCAGGGTTGATTTAAACCTCAGGCCGGAGGGAAAAGGCGGCGACCTTGCAAACTCGCTCAGAAGCGCGGAGATTTATTATGAATCATGGGGCCAGTCTTGGGAAAGAGCCGCTATGATAAAGGCAAGACCTGTTGCAGGAAACATGAAGCTTGGGAAGGAATTTTTAAGGATGATTGAACCCTTTGTTTACCGCAGGTATCTGGATTTTACGGCTATTGAAGAGATAAGAGGCATGAAGGAAAAAATTGACTTGAGCCTCTTAAGGGCGGCGTCTGATGCAGTTGATGTTAAACTTGGAATCGGCGGAATAAGAGAAATAGAATTTTTTGTTCAGGCTATTCAGCTTATAAACGGAGGAAAGGATAAAACCATAAGAGAGAAAAACACTCTCAATGCAATAGAGGCGCTGAAAAAAAGAGGCTATATTGCGCAGCCTGACGCAGCGGACATATTGAAATGCGCATATATCTTTTTAAGAAACCTGGAGCATCGGATTCAGATTGTGGAAGGAAGACAGACTCAGGTAATTCCGGCAAATACGGCAGAGGTAGAAAGGCTCGCAATGATGCTGGGTTTCAATGATACAAAACAATTTATGGATGAATACAAAAAACAGACCGGTCTTGTTCATGAGATATACGATGCCCTTTTTTTCAAGGCCTCAAAGGAGTTGGAGCAAGGCATATCAAATGATGTCCTTCTTATCCTTGGAGAGGAACTGGAGAAAGAAGAGCTTCTAAAAATATTATCTAAAGCCGGTTTCCACGAACCGGAAGCTGCCCATGAAAATCTTAAACTCTTAAGGGACGGCCCCCCTTTCGCCCATTTTCCTGCCGGGGCAAAAATACGTTTACAAAAGATAGCGCCGTTCCTTTTAACGCGGATTATCGCATCCCCTGCCCCTGATTTGGCGCTTAAGCACATGGAAAGGTGCATATCCGCTATCGGCGCAAGGACTACATTTTATTCACTCCTTGCAGAAAACAGAAAGGTGATGGAGCTTCTGATAAAACTATTCGGCACAAGCGTATTTTTATCAACTGCAATCATCGAACACCCTGAAAATCTTGACACCCTTCTCTCTCCTGAATTGAATAAACCGCAGAAGAAAAAGGAATATCTATTAAAAGAGCTTTCAACAATGCTGGATTTGGCGGCAGATTATGAAGCAGGGCTTGACTCGATAAGAAGATTCAGAAACAGCGAAACATTAAGGATAGGAGTGAATGACATATTCGGAGAAATAGAACCGGAAGCAGTTTCAAGGCAGATTACATATCTTGCAGATGTCTGCCTCATCAAGGCATACGAGATTGCATTTCTGGAACTAAAAAAAAGATTTGGCGTCCCAAAACAAGATGACGGCAAAGAGGCAAGGTTTGCCATCCTTGCCCTCGGCAAGATGGGAGGCGAAGAGCTTATCTACAGCTCGGATATTGATATTATCTTCGTCTATTCAAAAAACGGAGAGACATCGGAACCAAAGGCCGTTTCCAATCACGAGTTTTTTGCAAAACTTGCCCAGCGCATCATAACAATCCTTTCAACTGCTACAAGGGAAGGGTTTGCATTCAAGGTTGATACAAGGCTCAGGCCGTCGGGAAGTTCAGGCCCCCTTGTTGTATCTGACGACGCATTTATAAAATACCATAAGGAAACGGCGCAGATATGGGAAAAACAGGCTATGCTCAAGGCAAGATTTGCCGCGGGCGACCCTGAATTCGGCACAAGGATATTGGCGGATATGCAGAAATATATATATGCTTCAGCGCCCACACACGAAGACTTGAAAGAGCTTTACAGGATTAGGAGGCGAATGGAGATAGAGATTGCCAAAGAAGGCTCAGGCAGGTATAATATCAAATATGGCAAAGGCGGCCTTGTTGATGTGGAATTTACAACCCAGATAATGCAGCTTAAATTCGGCAAAGAAATGCCTTATATAAGAAAATCAAACACCCTTGAGGCGATTGACAGCCTGAAAGGGGCTCAAATCATTTCAGAGCATGATTATGCTATTTTACATGACGCATACAAATTCTACCGCTTGCTGGAAAATCGTCTCAGGATTGTGCAAAACAGGACAGAAGGCGACATTGTTAAAAATTCTCCGGAACTCTTAAGCCTTGCAAAAAGGCTTGGCTATCAGGATAATGCCGCCGACAAAAGGCTTCTTGAGGATTATTTGAACTACGCTGCAAAAATAAGGGGTTTGTATTTAACGACCATAGGCGTAACAGAGGCAAAGTAGATGCAGGAAAAATGGGGAAAATTAAATGATATCGGCTTCCCGCGGCTTTTGCATAATATATTTGCAGCCAGAGATGCGGCCGGCGTGCTGGACATGGAAGATAGAAATATCAAGAAAAGATTTTTCTTTAAAACAGGCGTCCCTGTCTACGGCATCTCCAACGTCCTTAGCGAGGTGCTTGGCAGATTGATGATAAAAAAAGGCATAATCGCACAGGAGGTTTATGAAAAATCGCTTGAAATAATGCTGCATGAAAAAAAGAGGCAAGGGGAGGTGCTGTTAGCCAATGGACACATAACTTCTCATCAATTAAATGACGCCTTAAATATTCAGGCAAGGGAAAGGCTTTTCAGCTCATTTAGCTGGATAAACGGGACATACCACTATTATACAATAGAAAAACTGCCAAAAGACCTGTTTCTTCATCCAATACATCCCGCCTACGCCATTCTCCATGCCATAAGAAACGGCTATTATCCTGCTGACAAGATAAAAATGGAGATTGAAGAGAAAAGAGAAGAGCTGCTTGCCTTTTCTCCCAGAACCATATATGCGCTGGAGGACTTTCAGCCCAATGCGGAGGAAAAAAGGGCGCTGACGCTTATAGACGGCAAAAATAAACTTGGCAATATAATCGGAGAAATAGAAACAAGATTAGGAACTCCCAAAGAAAACAT
>CAZVZI010000240.1:0-3505 GCA_964631455.1 uncultured Thermodesulfobacteriota bacterium
TTTTCTAATGCCAATCTCAAAGAGCATATTTGCGCATCTGTTTACATTTCTTAAAAGCTCATCATAGGTGATAATCCTCTCTGCGCCGTCCTCGCCAACCCATATAATTGCCGCCTTGTTCCTTCTCCATGACTTTACATGCCTGTCAAGGCAGTTGTATGTAATATTGCATCTTGCGCCCACAAACCAGCTTGCCCAGGGATGTTCCCACTTTAAAACCTTTTTCCACGGCTCAAACCATTCCAATTCCTTTGCAATCTCTCCCCAGAATGTTTCAGGGTTTTCTACAGCATGTTTATAGACCTTTTCGTAGTCTTTTATCCATGCCCTTTCAATAATCTCCTTTGAAGGCTGAAACACCTCCTCAACCTTGAGCATGCTTTCTACATGTTCGTGCGCCATAAAAACCTCCCATGATATATATCTTGTTTTTCCCCGTCCCCTTTTTCACTTCCTCAACTCAAACCTTCCTCTTATCTTCTCCGCATCAGGACTTATGCTTGGGCTTTGCTGGATATTCAACTGTTTTGCCTCGTCTTCTACCAGTGGTTTTATATATTCGTAAATCTCTGAGATGTTCTTTTTGCCTTTTTTTAAAGCCTTGAGGAAATAATATGTGAATACGCCATGCCCTTTTTCAGGAGATGATGTGCTGATTTGTGAGCCTTGTGTTGCAGAAAGTACTACCATATTTGATGGAATAGATAAAGCAGTTGTGGTCATCACCAGAGGCCTTGCACCTTTTGCAAGCACACTCCTTCCGCCTACGCCTGAGAAACAGGCGTCAAGCACAACTGTTACCTCTACAACCTGAAGTTTGCCGAGGTTATCATAAAGTCTTTTTAGCGAATAGCCTGTGTCTTCAAGATAGTTAGGGTCGCCATCAAAAGGAACAATATAGGCATCTCCTGTTTTTGGGTCAGGGGCGCCATGGCCGGAATAATAGATTACTACTTTACTGTCGCTCTTGATCCTGTTCGGAAGCCATGTTTCTACAGTTTTCTTTATGCTTGACTGCGTTGCCCTTTCATTCAGGAGAAGTTCTATATTCCTTTCCTTGACGCCCAACGATACAAGATATTCCTTCATAAGCTTTGCATCGCTGGAAGAATAATCTGAAGCAGGCAAATCCTGATATTTCTCAACACCTATAACAACTGCCATGTCATTATCTCCCATTATTTTATCGGTTACTCCAAAAAAAGGCTTATCAACATCGGATTTGACGATGGGTAATTCCTTTCCGGACGGCTTTGAAGCTATAGTTTCGGATACTCCTTTTGTAGAAACAAATGTATGAATCTCACGTGAAGAAGTTATAACTTTAGCGGCCTCTTTCAAAGCAGCAACTACTGATTCTGCGGCTACACCTCCAGTCGCTTCCAAAAACTCACCCGTGATAGGTGCGGAGTATATTTTTTTCCACTTTAGGTGAACTTATTATTCCTTCCCATACGAGCATTCCCTTCATATCATAAACAGCAAGTTTAATAGATATTTTTGCAACAACCGTTCCTGTGAAAGCGCCTGCACTGCCATACCAATGCTGGAATTTTTCAACTTTTGGGACGATAATAACATCAATGTCTTGCGGATACGGCTTGCCTTTCACTATAACTGCCTTATTAAAAGCAGGGGATAAAATAGTGAAAACATTCTTTTTGATCATCTGTCCAAAGGGGAAAGTATATGTCCCATAAATGGATGATTCGTTTGCTTGTCCAGTGAACGTATAATTTTCCATCTGGTCGGTTATAAGAATTGCTACATTCAATGGTATTTTTTGGACAATGTCAGGCGGGGTTACAGTAACATCTACCATAGGGATGTTGTAATGTCCTGCACATCCCACAGTTAAAAATGGTAATAAAAATATAATAAACATTCCCAATCTTTTCATAACCCCACCTCCTGTATCAGTTTTTTGCATGGTGGGCAAAGCCCACTATATTCATGCTAATCATCCCTGCAAGATAGAATACTCCTGACGGCACAACAATAAAACCTCCTGGTACTATCTTTTCAATATATACACAGCCGTTGCCTCTGTCCAATCAGTCGGCTCAATCTGATTGAGCCTCTTTACCAAATCGCTTATCATGCCTGTGGCTTTTGCGTCATATACTTTGAAAAATCCCTCCTGAAAACCGAGAGGGATTATATCCTCTTTTTCCTTTGTTGCAATGATTTTGATTTTTTCTTCCGCAGCCTTTTCTTTGTAGTCGGGCAAAAACCGTGCCGTCAATTTTATATGGCTATTTTGAGGAGGAAATTCATAAGCCTTGCCTGATTGGATATAATTATCCTGATTCATGGAATTCGGCAGAAGGAGCGTAACAGAGCCGTCAGCGGCAACTGAAAATATAATAGACATAGCAATCAGCGCTTGCCTGATAGAAGATTTTTACCTCATCCCCTTGTCTTAAATCAGTCTTTGAAAGTGAAACTCTAATGGATATGCCTTCGCCTTTTTCAGGATAAACGGGTTTGATGAGGGCTTTGAGTTTTACTTTATAGAGGTTTCTATCTTTCTCATCCCAGCCTTCTTTTATAATCTCTACTTTATCTATTTTCCCCCGGACTGCCGCATAAATCAAATCCTCTGCAACCTGATTGTTTGAAACAATGGTGTGGGATTTTATGAATGTTCCAACCGCCTGTTCAACAGCCTTATTTTGCGCATCAATCTTTGCCCGCTCTCTCACCTCTTTGGGCGTCTCAATCTCACCCATGTATGCCTCGCCACTAGCCTCAACCCACAATCCCCCCTCGCCCACCTTTTCTAAGGGGGGACATCTTATCTCCCCCTTTGTAAAAGGGGGATACAGGGGGATTTTCAGAGGCATAGGCTGAAATAACCATTAGTGCCACCATCGTTGCTGTAACTATAAACCTTTCTCTTTTTGTCACTCCTGCGACTCCTTAGTTTGTCATTCCGTGCTTGACACGGAATCCAGAAATATTGAACTGGATTCCCGCTTACAAACTGCGGGAATGACAGAAATAACATCCTCAATACTTTTAATCACTTCCTCAACCCAAACCTTCCCTTTAATTTCTCCACATCAGGGTTTATGCTTGGGGATTGCTGGACATTCAATTGCTTTGCCTCATCTTCAACAAGGGGTTTTATGTATTCATAAATCTCTGCAATGTTTTTCTTGCCATCCTTCAAAGCCTTGAGGAAATAGTATGTGAATACCCCATGCCCTTTTTCAGGTGATGATGTGGAAATCTGCGTTCCTTGTGTTGCTGATAGAACCGCCATGTTTGATGGAAGAACTGCGCTCGTTGTCATCATAACTAACGGCCTTGCTCCCTGCGCCAATACGCTTCTTCCGCCTGCGCCTGAAAAACAGGAATCAAGCACAACTGTTATTTCTGCAACCTGTAATTTACCAAGATTGTCATAAAGCCTCTTTAGCGAATAGCCCGTAACTTCAAGATAATTCGGGTCTCCGTCATAAGGCACCAGATAAGCATCACCTGTCTTTGGCTCTGGCGC
>CAZVZI010000241.1:0-3505 GCA_964631455.1 uncultured Thermodesulfobacteriota bacterium
ACAACGTCTTCTGCTGTTTTGCAGAAGGTAATGCCGAAAGATATTTTAATATCTTCTGTTCAGCGGTTTGAGGTCGGGAAAGAGATAAGCAGGGATGAGGTCCTGCAAAGGCTTTTAGAGATGGGCTACTCAAGGGTTGCGATGGTTGAGGAAAGGGGTGAGATGCGGATTGCCGGCGGCATAGTGGATATATTTCCTCCGTCATATTCTGCGCCGGTTAGAATCGAATTTTTTGGAGACGAGGTTGAGGCTATAAGAACCTTTGATATTGCAACTCAAAGGTCTAAAGATGCAATGAGCGAAACACTCATTCTGCCTGCGCGGGAGATTATATTTTCAAAAGATGCAAAGGAAATGGCCATAAGCAGGATTAGACACCGGGCTGAAGAGATAGAGCTTCCAAAGGATGCAAGAGAATCGATTTCGGATAGAATACGGGATGGGCTGATATTTGCCGGCATTGATTTCCTCCTGCCTCTTTTTTATGAAAGGACTGTTACATTTTTTGATTATCTTCCTGATGATTGCCTGTTAATTCTTGATAATAAAAATGAAATAGAAGCAGCGGCTAAAGAATTTGAAAATGAGGTATTGGAGGGAAAGACAAGGGCCGAACAAAAAAGACAGTTTTTTGCAAAATCGGAAGATTTGTATATCTCACTCCGCGAATTAAACTCCGTATTCAATCAAAGGAGTGTCGTTACATTAGATGCTTCAACCCCCCTCAGCCCCCCTTTATTAAAGGGGTGGACGGGGGGGATTGAGCTTCCCACCGAATCCAATCTTGACATACGGCAGGACATCGCGACCAGAAAAGAGGAGATCCTCAAGCCGTTGGCGAACAGGATCAAGGACTGGCGGGGTTTGGGGTGGAGCGTATTTCTTGTCTGCCATAATGCCGGTCAGGCGGAAAGATTGAGGGAATTACTGGAAGGATATAGGCTGATAGCGGAATTTAACCCCACTCAGTCCCCCATAACGCCCCCTCTGTCCCCCTCTTTAATCAAAGAGGGGGAGGGGGGAGTTAGGGGGTTTAAAATCACTATCGGCGATTTAAGCTCCGGCTTTCGCTTTCCATCTCTAAAATTAGCCGTTATTACAGAGGAAGAAATTTTCGGACAAAGAGTAAAGAGGCGGGCTCCGCCTTCCAATAAAATAGAAGCCTTTCTCACGCAGCTTCAGGATTTGAATATCGGCGATTTTATTGTGCATACAATCCACGGCATCGGGATTTATCAAGGGCTTAAGCGCCTCAAAATAGAGGATATAGAAAACGATTTTCTCATTCTTGAATATCAGGGAGGAGATAAAATATATCTTCCTGTCCAGAGGCTGAATCTCATAGGCAAATATCGCGGCATGGAAGGCAAAAAACCGGGGTTGGATAAGCTCGGTTCAACAAGCTGGGAAAAGACAAAGGGCAAGGTAAAAAAAGCGGTAGAGGAGATGGCAAAGGAACTGCTGCAACTTTACGCTCAAAGAGAAGTGGTGGAAGGTTTTTCATTTTCAAAAGGGGAGCGCCTCTTTTCTGAGTTTGAGGCGTCTTTTGAATATGACGAGACCCCTGACCAGGCAAACGCCATTCTGGATGTGATAAAAGGCATGGAAGAACCGAAACCAATGGACAGGCTAATCTGCGGCGATGTGGGTTACGGCAAGACCGAGGTCGCCATGAGAGCCGCTTTCAGGGCTGTGCTTGACAATAAACAGGCGGCGGTTCTTGTGCCGACTACGGTTCTTGCACAGCAGCACTATCTTACATTCAAAAACAGGTTTGCCGCATATCCTGTAGTTGTAGAGGTTTTAAGCCGTTTTAGAAGTCATAGAGAGCAGAAAGACACCTTAAAAAAGCTTGCGCAAGGAGAGGTTGATATAGTTATAGGCACGCATAGACTTTTGCAAAAGGATGTTGCGTTTAAGGAATTGGGTCTGATTATTGTTGATGAGGAACACAGATTTGGCGTAAGCCATAAAGAGAGATTAAAGCAGATGAAAAAGCAGGTTGATGTGCTGACATTGACGGCAACGCCTATTCCGAGAACGTTGCATATGTCTATGGCAGGCATAAGGGATTTAAGCATAATAAATACGCCGCCTGAAGACAGGCTTGCCATAAAGACCATTGTTGCAAAATTTGACGATGATTTGATAAAAGATGCCATAAAAAGAGAGCTTGCCAGAGGCGGCCAGGTCTTTTTTGTACACAACAGGGTGCAGAGCATTGCGGCAATGGCCGATTATCTCAAAAGAATTGTCCCGGAGGCAAGGGTTGCGGTCGCACACGGCCAGATGAAGGAAAAGGAGCTTGAAAAGATAATGGCAGGTTTTATGAATAAGGAGCATGACATCCTGCTTTCCACATCCATCATAGAATCAGGGTTGGACATACCGTCTGCAAACACCATCCTGATAAACAGGGCGGACAGATTCGGCCTTGCAGAGATATATCAATTAAGGGGCAGGGTGGGCAGGAGCAGCCACAGGGCATATGCCTATCTTTTGACGCCGCCGGAATTAACGCTTACGGAAGATGCAAAGAAGAGGTTAAAGGTGCTTCAGGAGCTTTCCGACCTCGGCGCCGGGTTCAGGCTTGCTGCGTACGATCTGGAGATAAGGGGCGCAGGAGAGTTGCTTGGGGCAAAACAATCCGGACAAATTGCGGAGGTAGGTTTTGAGATGTATACACAGCTTCTGGAGGATGCCATAAAAGAGCTTAAGGGCGAAAACATAGAAAAAGAGATTGAGCCTGAGATAAATCTCAAGGTATCTGCATATATTCCTGAAAATTACATCCCTGATGAGAGGCAAAGGCTGAATATATATAAAAGGATCGCCTCTGTATTAACTGAAAATGACATGGCTGAGTTGAAACAAGAAATGCAGGATAGATTTGGCGATATGCCGGAGCTGGTAAATAATTTGCTAAAAATAGCAGGGCTCAAAGAACTGCTCAAAAAGCTAAGGATAACGGAGCTTGCACAAAAGGGGAATTATCTTTACCTCACCTTTGCGAACGACACGCCGGTAGAGCCGCACAAGCTCCTGAGACTGGCAAATAAAGATATAAAAAAATTCAGACTCCTGCCTGACTCACGGTTTGTAGCGCATATTGAAAAAGGCAAGGCGGTTTGGGACGAGGCTAGATATGTGTTGCAACAGTTGGTAAAAGGGTGATAGTATTTTGCCGTTTGGCAAGAAATGAGGGGAATGCAATGGCAACAAAGAAACAGGGATTGGAAGCAATAAATCAGAAACAAGAAGTCAGAAACAAGTTTTTTCTTGCCTCTTGCCTCGTGCCTGTTTTTTTCTTGTTCATTGCCGGTTGCAACAAGCAGGAAGAGGAGAAGGTTATTTCTCCCAATGAGGTGGCGATTAAAATAAATGACAGGGAGATTACGCATGGGGAGTTTCAGGATACCTTTAAAAGATTATTTTTGGAAGGCGAAGCGGATGAAATCAAAGACGAGGAACTGAAAAATCTTAAGATGGCCCTCGTCAACCAGTT
>CAZVZI010000242.1:0-3487 GCA_964631455.1 uncultured Thermodesulfobacteriota bacterium
TATTTGATGTTGAAATGGACTTTTTCAGCATCTTTCTAAAGGAACGGTAAATGATAGCAACAGCATCTGACATTATAAAAACAGCCATAATAACTTGCCAAAAAAACGGCGCTATAAAAACAGAAGGGCTACCCGAAATTATTATTGAAAAACCCAAAAAGGATGAATTCGGCGATTTTGCAACCAATGCGGCCATGCTTCTGGCAAAACAAGAGGGAAAACCGCCGAGGCAGATTGCGGAACTCCTGTCTAATGAGATAAAGCAAACCAGGCAGGTTAAAAAAGTGGAGGTAGCCGGCCCTGGTTTCATCAATATTTTTATGGAAGATGGCTATTGGCTCGGCTTTTTGAAAGAGATTCATCTTGCCGGAGAAAAATTCGGCGCATCGGATATAGGCGCAGGCAAAAAGATTCTGCTGGAATTTGTGAGCGCAAACCCCACAGGCCCTTTGCACATTGGTCATGGAAGGGGCGCGGCGTTCGGAGATGCGCTGGCAAGACTGCTCAAGGCCGCTGGATACAAAGTGTTTACGGAATTTTATGTCAATGACGCAGGCGCGCAGGTAAAAAATCTGGCGGAATCCATTTTGCTTAGGATTAAGCAAGAGGCAGGCGAAAAGGTTGAGTTTGGAGCAGACCATTACAAAGGCGAATACATATCAAAACTGGCGCAACTCTATAAAGATTCGGTAAAGAGAGATGACATCGGTGAATTTGCGCTGCAAACCATTATTGATTGGATAAAAAAAGACTTGGCGGATTTTCATGTAAACTTTGACAACTGGTTCAGCGAAAAATCTCTGCATGAAACGACAGATGGCAGCCACAGGGGGCTGCCCCTACTAATACAGGAATTGAAAGACAAAGGATTTGTTTACGAAGAAGGCGGCGCCCTCTGGTTCAAATCCACAGCATTCGGCGATGACAAGGACAGGGTGATAAAGAAAGAAAACGGGGAGTGGACATATTTTGCATCGGACATCGCCTATCACAATGACAAATATGGGCGCGGGTTCGATACGCTCATCAATATCTGGGGCGCGGATCATCATGGTTATATACCGAGGATAAAGGCCGTGGTGCAGGCATTGGGGCATGACAAGGAATCTCTCAAGGTTTTGCTGGTGCAGATGGTCTCTCTTTCGCGCGGCGGCCAGCCGGTTACCATGTCCAAGCGTGCAGGCGAGTATGTAACCCTGCGCGAAGTCATGGACGAGGTCAGCGCGGATGCATGCAGGTTTTTCTTTCTCATGCGAAAATCCGACGCGCACATGGAGTTTGATTTGGAACTCGCAAAAAAACAGGCTCCTGAAAATCCGGTATTTTATGTGCAGTATGCCCATGCAAGGATATGCAGCATAATAAAGCATGCCAAAGAAAAAGGGATTAGCTTCCCAAAAATAGAGGATGCAGACATTAAACTCTTGAGTCTTAAGGAAGAATTGGATATTATAAAAAAACTTGCCTCTTTTCCGGATATTGTAAAGGGAAGCGCAGTTGCCATGGAGCCGCACAGGATAACATTCTATCTGCAGGAACTGGCGGCCATGTTTCACCCTTATTACAATAAGAACAGGGTTGTAACAGAAGACAAAGGGCTGACCAATGCCAGACTATATCTGTGCGAGGCTGTCCAAACAGTATTGCAGAATGGCCTTAAACTTTTAGGGGTTTCAGCGCCTGAGGAGATGTAATGAAAACAGTGAACAGTGAACAGTTAGCAGTTAGCAGTGTTAAGAAAGCAGCAAGCAGGTTTTTACTGTTCACTGCTTACTGCTTACTGCTTGCTTTTTGTTTAATCGGCAAAGAGAGTCTTGCGGCAGAAAGGGTCAAGGTAGCCATCCTCCCGTGGAAGATAAATGCCGAGGAAAGCCTAAAATATCTCAAAGGCGCTGTCAACGATATGCTCGCATCAAGGATTGGCGCTGAACAAAACATAGAGATTATAAAAGAATCTTCCGTTAAATCAGCCATAGCTAAATATACCCCGGAAGCAATAACAGAAGATATTGCCGCAAGCATAGGCAAGGAAGTTGGCGCAGATTATGTTGTCTTTGGAAGCATTACAGTAATCGCAGAGAGTGTAAGCATTGACGCCAGAACAATAGCTTTAAAAAAGGCTGCGCCGCCCGCCTCTTTTGCCTCTCAAAGCAAAGGGCTGGGGAATCTTATATCGCTGGTTGATGAAATGGCTAAAGATGCAAAGGCCAGAATATTAAATGCAGAAGGGATAAACACCATTGCAAACACTCCTGCTGAACCCTCTCCTGCATATACAGGCAAGTTTATTGCAAAGGAAAAACCTGCCGCCGACAAAACAAATCAGGCGCAGGCGCCTGCGGAAACTTTAAACTTGCCCCCGAAATCTTTAATCGGGGGAGACGATGATTTTATAATCGCAGAAAAGGCTAATACAAAGGGCGTCTGGAAAAGCCCTCAATTCCCTACTGCCATGAAACATATAGAGATTGCCGATGTTGACGGCGACAAGAAAAATGAAATTATTATGATTGATAGACATAATCTCTTTATCTATCGGTTTAAAGGGCAAGATCTGGAAATGGTAAAGGAATTCAAAGGCGATCTCGCCGTTGAAAACTACAACGTGTCAATCGCTGATATGAATAATAACGGCATCCCTGAAATATATGTGACAAAAATGGCGGGCAACAGATTGAACTCGTATGTGCTGGAATATAAAGACGGGGAATTCAAAACCATTGCATCTGATTTAAAATGGTTTCTACGAGTAGTAAAAGACCCAAAAACAGGCCTGATGCTCATTGGCCAGAAATACAGCGATGCCACAGGATTCTTTGGCACGGTGCAAAAACTTGAATGGAAAGACGGGAAAGTGCAGGAAACCAAAGGCGCCGACATACCCAAAGGCTTGAATTTATATAATTTTGAAATGGCCGATTTTGACGGAAATGGAACAACAGATATTATAGCGCTGGATGAAAGGGATCATCTGCACACTTACAGCAAAGATAAAAACGGCATTTGGGAAGAAACATGGAAGAGCGGAGAGTTTTACGGCGGGAGCCTGAACCGTCTGGAGCTTGGAGCAACTTCAACCAATCAGGAGGCAAGCGATTACATAGACATAAAGGCCAGGATTATTTATGCCGACCTTGACGGCAGCGGAGCGGGAGAAATGATACTCAGCAGCAATAACCCCGGCATTGCAGGCCGCTATTTTAAAGTGATAAGATCGTATGACAGCGGCGAAATTATAGACATGGCATGGGAAGGAAACGGCTTTGAAGAAAAATGGAGAACAAAAAAAATTGACGGCTATATTGCGGATTATAGTGTAGCCGATATAGATAATGACAGCCACAAGGAGCTGGCAGTATTGGTCGTCAGGGATGGCGGAGCAGGAAAGAGTTACATCGCGGTTTATAAACTACAGGGGATAGGCAAGAGGCAATAGGCGGGTAGCCTTCCTGTTTGAAATTTTAGGATTGCAAATTTCTAAAATTTT
>CAZVZI010000243.1:0-1210 GCA_964631455.1 uncultured Thermodesulfobacteriota bacterium
GACAGGCGCTGCGAAAAAAGAAAGACTCATCCATTAAGGTCTGCTTTGATCTGGTCAAAAGCGGAGAGGCCGATGCTGTTGTAAGCGCAGGCAATTCAGGCGCCGCAATGGCCGCCGGCATATTTGTTTTGAGAAATTTAAAAGCCGTTGACCGTCCTGCCATCGCAGTTATCATGCCCACTAAAAAAGACCCCGTCGTAGTATTGGATGCCGGAGGAAATGTGGACTGCAAGCCCGTGCATCTTGTGCAGTTTGCGGTTATGGGCTCTGTTTACGCCAAATATATATTGAAGAAAAACAATCCGAGGGTCGGGCTGCTTTCAAACGGCGAGGAGGAAGGCAAGGGGAACGACCTTACACGGGAGACCAACGAGATATTGAAGGATGATTCTTTTAGCTATCTTAATTATCTGGGTTATGTGGAAGGGAGAGACATATTTTCCGGGGATGTGGATGTAGTGGTCTGCGACGGGTTTGTGGGAAATGTGGTTCTTAAGGTTACCGAAGGCGTCGCAGAGGCGCTTACATCAATGCTTAAAAAAGAAATACTGTCAAGCCATCTTGCCAAAATGGGGTATCTCCTTGCAAAAGGCGCGCTTCTAAATGTGAAAAAGAAGGTTGATTACGCGGAATACGGCGGCGCCCCGCTTCTCGGCATAGACGGCATAAGCATAATAAGCCATGGCGCCTCCGATGCCAGGGCGATAAAAAACGCAATAAAGGTTGCATATGAATGCGCAAAAAACAAGCTTAACCGCCATCTGTTGGAGGGACTTGAAAAAAATCGGACCATCCAAAAATTTGAAGTTCAACCGCCCCGGCGCTCTGTAGAGGAAGGGTAGCCGTTCTGATGATGAGAGCGAATATAATAGGAACAGGTTCTTATGCGCCACCCAGGATTCTTAAAAATCAGGACCTGGAGCGGATAGTGGATACAAGCGATGACTGGATTACCTCAAGGACGGGCATAAAGGAAAGAAGGATTGCAGACAATGAAACCACAAATGACATTGCCACCAAGGCCGCAAAGAGCGCCATTAAGGCCGCAGGGGTTTCTCCAAAAGATATAGACCTGATTGTGACAGGCACAGTTACGCCGGAGATGTTATTTCCATCCACCGCCTGCTTTGTGCAAGCTCATATCGGCGCAAACAGAGGCATACCTGCATTTGATGTGTCGGCAGCATGTTCAGGTTTTCTTTATGCGCTG
>CAZVZI010000243.1:1220-3477 GCA_964631455.1 uncultured Thermodesulfobacteriota bacterium
AATCAGCAAAAAAGCCCTTGTTATAGGGGTGGATATATTTTCAAATATTATTGACTGGAAGGATAGAAACACATGCGTCTTATTTGGAGACGGCGCTGGCGCCGTTGTATTATCTGCTGAAAAAGGTAAAAGCGGAATACTATCCACTCACATCCACGCCGATGGCCACTATTGGAAGATGCTCTACACCCCCCTCGGCATAGCCTCAAGCCCCTTTCATAATAAAACAACGGAAAAACCTTATTTAAAGATGCAAGGCAACGAGATATTTAAAATTGCAGTCAGAACAATGGGAGAGGCTTGTCAGGAGGCGTTGGACTGCAACGGACTCAAGGCCGAAGACATATCGCTTTTAATCCCGCATCAGGCGAATATGAGAATAATAAGCGCCACTGCAGAGCGATTGGGGCTGCCTGAAGAAAAGGTTTATATAAACCTCGATAGATACGGAAATACCTCTGCCGGCTCCATACCGCTTGCCCTTGATGAAGCGGTCAAAAAAGGATTGGTAAAAAGGAACGATATTATACTCTTTGTCGCATTTGGCGGCGGGCTTACATGGGCGTCGGCATTGGTGAGGTGGTAACAAAACAGTGGACAGTTTAAAGCATCATACATCACATATCGCATTTATATTTCCAGGTCAGGGCTCCCAATGCCTTGGCATGTGTAAGGAATTTTATGATAGATATCCTGCTGCAAAGGCTGTTTTCCAGGAAGCCGGCGATATACTGCATCTTGATATGGCGCGGCTATGCTTTGAAGGCCCTTTAGATGCGCTTAACCTTACGCAAAATACCCAGCCTGCGATATTAACCGCAAGTACGGCAGCGCTTAAATGTTTGGAGCAGGAAGTTTCTATAAAGCCGGCAATCATGGCAGGCCACAGCCTTGGGGAATATACTGCATTAGTTGCCGGCGGCGCATTGTATTTTAAGGATGCGGTAAGATTGGTTGCGCTGAGAGGAAGGTTTATGCAGGATGCCGTGCCGCAAGGCATTGGTGCTATGGCAGCCATAATCGGCCTTGCAGGCGATGTGGTGGAAGAGATATGCAACTCAGCCGCTGATGATAAAAATAGTGTCGTTCCCGCCAATTTCAACAGTCCGGAGCAGACCGTCATATCCGGCCATAAAGAGGCGGTAGAAAGGGCGTCTCATCTTGCGAAAGAGAAAAAGGCAAAGAGGGTTATACCTTTGCCGGTAAGCGTTCCTTCTCACTCTCCGCTAATGAAGCAGGCTGCCGAAAAACTCGCAAAGGAACTGGATGCCGTTACAATTAAACCGCTCAACATCCCTATCATTACGAATGTAGAGGCAAGGCCGTTATCAGCGGCGGAATTAGTTAAAATCATGCTTGAGAAACAGCTTTACAGCCCTGTCCGATGGGTAGAGTCTGTGCAAAGGATGAAACAAGAAGGCATAGAAACTGTTATAGAAATCGGACCGGGCCGCGTGCTGACAGGCCTTGTAAAAAGGATTGACGGAAGCATAAAGACGATGAATGTGGAGAAGCCGGAGGATGTGAAACAGCTCATAGCTTATGGTTCATAGCTGATAGTAGTTACTATGGGCCATGAGCCATCAGCTATCAACTAAAAAAACCGGAGGTTCTATGATTTTAAAAGACAAGGTTGCCCTTGTTACAGGCGCTGCGCAGGGCATAGGAAAGGCCATAGCCTTAAAGTTAGCGCAAAACGGCGCTGACATGGTTATATCAGATGTAAATCTTGACAAGGCCGGCGAAACTGCGTCAGAGGTGGAAAGGCTTGGCAGAAGGGCAATAGCGCTCAAGGCAAATGTGGCAAACCTTCAGGAAGCAGAGGCCATGATGGATGAAACAGTTGCCAAATTTGGCGCAATCCATATATTGGTCAATAATGCCGGAATTACAAAAGACGCCCTTATCCTGAGAATGAAGGAAGAAGATTGGGATGCAGTAATTGCCGTAAATCTAAAAGGTGTCTTTAATTGCACAAAGGCCGCTGTCAAGCATATGGCAAAGCAGAGATACGGCAGGATTGTGAATATTGCATCCATTGTGGGAGAGATGGGCAATGCAGGCCAGGCGAATTATTCCGCGAGCAAGGCAGGGGTCATTGCCCTTGCCAAGACTGTTGCAAGGGAATTTGCATCAAGGGGCATTACCTGCAACGCAGTCGCCCCCGGTTTTATAGAAACAGCCATGACCCAGGCCCTTTCTGAAAAGGTAAGAGAAGAACTCGACGACAAAAAAGTGCCGTTGATGGGTGTCTTGG
>CAZVZI010000244.1:0-3473 GCA_964631455.1 uncultured Thermodesulfobacteriota bacterium
GTGTGGAGTCTCCGTTCGTGGTTGCGGATTAACCTTCCGCCATCTTCCTTAAAATAGCTAAATTCCTCCTGTCATTTTTCATATCCTTATCCTTCGGCGTTTCTATAATCTTCGGGACATTTTCAAATCTTTTATCATTCATAAGAAGGCGAAAGGGCAATTGGCCAAGCGCGCCCCTTCCGATATGCTCATGCCTGTCAACACGACTGCCAAGCCCCTTTTTGCAGTCATTCACATGAAAGCAGACCAGCCGCTCAATGCCGACAATCCTGTCAAATTCTTTTATCACGCTATCATAACCTTCAGCAGTAGAAATATCATACCCTGCCGCAAAGATATGGCAGGTATCAAGGCATACCTTGATTCTCTCATTATGCTTAACGCCATCTATAATGCGGGCTATATGTTCAAACCGACAACCGATGCTTGTGCCTTGCCCTGCTGTCGTTTCCAAGGCTATGTCAACCGGCCATCCATTTGTCTTTGTAAAAATAAGATTGATAGAATTGATGATATTTTTTATTCCCTCATCCTCTCCAATGCCGAGATGCGCGCCGGGGTGCATGATGATATAAGGTATAGACAAGATTCTGCACCTCTCCATTTCGTTGATGAGCGCATTGATGGATTTTGTTCTTAATGCAGGACTGCCTGACCCCAGATTGATAAGATATGAGTCGTGGGCAACTATTATGGCTATATTGCTTTGTTTTCTCAGGGAGAGGAAGCGGGCTATCTCGTCCTCTTCAAAGACCTTTCCCTTCCACTGGGTTGCGTTTTTTGTAAAGAGCTGGATTGCCGTGCAGGAGAGCCGGATTGCTCTTTCTATTGCCTTATCCACCCCGCCTGCAATGGACATATGTGCGCCGAGAAGTATCATTTTTTCAAAAGCTCTGACACCTTTACAATCCTGTATCCTCTCTGCTCAAGGCTGTCTATAATCTCAGGGAGTTTGGCAGATACATGGCTCTCTTTTCTGTCAGTGCCGAGGTGCATAAGCACGATGCCGCCCTTAACCTCATGACCGTCTTTATCAAAATTAAGAATCCTGTCTTTTATCTCATCTGCCGAATGGTAAAACTCGGATTCTTCATTTGAGACCCAATCAAGGCTGTCAAGCGACTGCTTTATCCTACGGTCTGCTGTCCAACCCACATGGGTAAAGCCCGCCTCATACGCCCACTGCCGTATCTCGGCATTTTGCTCGCCATAAGGCGCGCGCCACAATGGTGCCATATCCTTTCCTGTCGTCTCCTTGAAGATTCCGGCAGTTTCTTTTAACTGCTCTGTTACAAATTCTTTATTAATGTCAGGAAGGGTTTCTTGTTTAAAGTTTTTCTCAAATGTTGTCAAATGCGGATGGGTGAGTGAATGATTGCCTATCTCATGGCCGTCTTCAACCATTCTTTTTACAAGCTCAGGATATGTTTTTATGAATTCGCCTGTCAAAAAGATGGTTGTTTGTATATTTTTTTCTCTCAGAACATTCAAAATATCCTCTGCGTCGGTTGCCTCGCTGCCTCCGTCAAATGTGAGGGACAATTCATTTTTTATTACACTGCCTCTTGTTATGTCAGGGATAAACATCCTTGGTTTTGGAGGAAGGGGCGCCTTATCTTGCTTTCCAATATCAACCTTAACGCTTTTTATTTCTACCTCTGGCGCCATACTGAGGCCGGCTGTAATGACAAGCGGTTCGGATTTTTTAAGAGAAAGGGTTGTATAGGTATGAATAACTGAGAGCGTGAGTATAGGCAATATCATGGGAACAAAGCTGTTTTTTACCGGAATGTCTGCCGCCTTTTCATAGAGTAATTGGCAGAAAGCACGGGCTTCTCTTATGGCAAACCATCTTATCTCTTTTACCTTTTGCAAGATGAGATGCTTTCTGTAGCAGGCATGGCCGCAGAAAGTATGGTGAGAATCTCTCCACTGGCATCTTGGGCATATAGCCCTGCCGCAGTGAAAGCAACTCTTCACTGCAATTCGTTTCGGGTGGCGGTAACAGAACATGGGAAAATCCAGTTAAAAGGCTGAAATGACCTGTGCTGCCTGCGAGGCAATAAAAAATACGATGAACTATTCAAATATTATTTCTTTTATGTTTTTTGCCGTGATTTTGTATGTTCCGAATGTGGTTGTTCCGTAAAATCTTGATTCATCGTCAAATGTAACTGCAACAACCTCCCCGCTTTTGAGGGTTACCTGGGCATCTTTCTTGCCGCCGCTTGAGGCGCCGATAAATACCGCCTTCTTAACCTTTTCGAATGGAATGCTGACAGCTCCCTTGCCCCTGAACCCTACAAAAAACAGCTGGCCTTCCCAGCTTACAAGCCTGCACTTCGTAGAGATATCCTGGTCATCTATGACTGTTGCGGCAAAATCAATTTCCGGCTTTGGAATTTCGCTCTCAGGCGTCCTGCCCATACCGGCAAAGACAAACCATCCTGCAATGAGCAATAAAACAACTGCCATCTTCTTCATCGTCCACCTCCAATATCCGATTACAGTCTGTGCGTTTCTCTTATAGACCAGATTGTTTTTCAGATTATGGCAAGATGCTTGCAAAAGTCAAGGGTTATTGACAAAATACTAACTTTTAAATATACTCATCTAACCTTTGCAACACGTGACGAACAGGTTTATTTCGCCTATTAAATGCAAACTGTAAAATATAGCATTCAGGATATAAAAGAACGGTTGCTGAGTTCCAAGTCTGTTACAATATTAACCGGTGCAGGCATTTCGGCAGAAAGCGGCGTCCCGACTTTCAGGGGAAAGAATGGGCTTTGGAAAAACTTCAGGCCTGAGGATCTTGCAACCCCTGAGGTTTTTAAAAGAGAACCCGATATTGTCTGGGAATGGTATGATTCAAGAAGACAGACCCTGTCCCGATTGAAACCGAATCCCGGCCATTTTGCCATTGCAGAGATAGAAAAAAGGGTCAAAGACTTCACGCTTATTACACAGAATGTAGACGGCCTGCATCAGCTTGCCGGCAGCAAAAACATTATAGAGCTTCACGGCAATATATGGCGTGTCCGGTGCCTTGCCTGCGGCAAGGTTGATGAAAATAGAGATGCGCCCATCAAGATATTGCCCTTTTGCGACTGCGGCGGCCTTTTAAGACCGGATGTGGTCTGGTTCGGAGAGATGCTCTCTGACGATAATTTAACAAGGGCGTTTGTTGCATCCGACAACTGCGATCTTATGTTTGTAATAGGCACATCGGGCGTTGTGCACCCCGCCGCATCGCTGGCATTAAGGGTAAAAGACGAAGGCGCGTCTGTTGTGGAGATAAATATAGAAAACACCCCGCTCACGGCAAGCGCAGATGCGACATTTCTTGGAAAGGCAGGAGAGATTTTGCCGCAGTTATTATAAAATAGTAGGGGCAATTCATGAATTGCCCCTACATAAATCAGGGAGGACAAATGAAGGTCTTTAACGACACAATCAGGCTTCAGACTACA
>CAZVZI010000245.1:0-3453 GCA_964631455.1 uncultured Thermodesulfobacteriota bacterium
CAGTGCCAGTGTGGCTGATCGTCCTCTCAGACCAGCTACCCGTCTTAGCCTTGGTGGGCAGTTACCCCGCCAACAAGCTGATGGGACATGGGCTCATCAATAAGCGATAGGTTCCGAAGAATCCCCATCTTTAACCCCGCAACGAAAGTTGTGTGGTCTTATCCGGTATTAGCCCTCCTTTCGGAAGGTTATCCCGATCTCAAGGGTAGATTACCCATGCATTACTCACCCGTTCGCCGCTCTACTCATGGAGTTGCCCCCACTTTCTCGCTCGACTTGCATGTGTTAGGCGCGCCGCTAACGTTCGCTCTGAGCCAGGATCAAACTCTCCACTTAAATTGTGAAAGTTGATTTATTACTTGATTTGAAAAATTGACAGACTTGACAGTTGCTATTTAGTTTTCAAAGAACAAGCAATAACTTCTTAGTGCAGTCAAAATAGTTCCCGCACCAGAGAAAGATATTTATATAGCAATTCAATTTACATGTCAAGGAAAAAATGAACATTGTCATTTAAAAATTAAAAGTGCACTGGTTTAAAGTCAAAAGCGCATTCAAAAACATAACCTCTTGATATCTGCGATCTTGATCTTTTGAATATCTTTGAGCCTTCCTTTATGCCAGTTTTAGATGATGCTTCTTCCAAATACTGTCCCTATCTCTACTATAAACCGAAATATCGAATGACTGTCTACATAGTATGGGAAAGGGGATAAGCTTCCCCGCATAGCCTGTACAGCGCCAAGCTCTTTCCTCATATACCTGTCCAGAATTGTTTTTACTTGTTCCTCCGTAAGTCTTTTGTGTGTCTGCCTTACCATTCCGTTTCTCTCTATGATGGATTTAAAATCCTTACAGCATGATAGCATAAAGGAGCGCACCTTTGAGTTTAAAGAGCGAACTTTTGAATTTTAGCTAACAGACATTTTATTGAAATTTGTTTGGAATTCCGAGGCTGTTGACCGGCCTGTTTTTGTATGGTATCTTGCAATCTTTAGAAATATAAGCTGCAAACTTGAAATTGTGAGATGAGGTTTCATAATATGGATTATTGTATCGCCCCTGGATGGAATTGGGTCGGCAATAAAGAGGCGGTTGGATTGTGCGACAGACTTGAGATGCCGCCGCAGCACAGGCTGCTACTGCTGTCAGACGGCTCATTGACCAGCTTTTTAGAGGCGCTGAACCAATCTCCGGTGGATGTGGAAATAAAAAACCACGAGATTCGCAGAATGGGAAAAGATGAGGCGCTATATCTGGAGATTGATGCCGGAGATGATGCTATCATCCGCGATGCTTGGCTTATGCAGGCCGCTAAAAAACTTGTATACGCCCGTTCCATATTTCCGTTGTCAGGCCTGGATAAACATTTTATAGAAACAATAGCTGTCGGCATTGAACCTATAGGCAAAAGTTTGATAGGGCAGGGGCTTTTGGCGTCTAAGGACAAACTTGAAATATGCGCTATGCATTGCAGAGATGTGAATAATGTCCTTAATCTTGCGCCTGAAACCATTCTTTGGGCGAAGCATTACAGGCTGACGGCGCAGGCCAGTTCTACGGGGAAGAAAATCACAGCCTCTATAACAGAGATTTTCTCTCCTGCGCTTGCAGGCAAGCCGCCGCTGCATTTTAAAATATGACAGCACAGGTTTTATCACAAAAGCTCTATGCCATAAGCGACCTTATACGACTGCCGAAGCAATACGGAACAGTTCTCCTCTTATGTCCGACCCTATGGTCTCTCTTTATAGCGTCAGGCAGCAGGCCGTCATTAAAGCATCTCGTGATATTTATCCTCGGCACATTTCTCATGCGCAGCGCAGGCTGCGCAACAAACGACATTGCTGACAGAAATTTTGACAAACATGTGCAGAGGACAAAAACAAGGCCTTTGGCTGACGGAAGGCTTAATCTGAAAGAGGCGATCATTGTATTTGTTTTGCTTTCAGCCTTAGCCTTTATCCTCGTCTTATTTCTGAATCCGCTCACCATAACCCTTTCCGTGATTGGCATATTACTGGCGTCCATTTACCCCTTTGTCAAAAGGGTAAGCCACTTGCCGCAGATCTTTCTCGGCATGGCATTCGGCTGGGGTTCGGTTATGGCATGGTCGGCAGTCAACAATACCGTCGGTCTGCCTGCAATTTTGATATTTACGACAAATATCTTTTGGTCAACAGCCTATGACACCATCTATGCCCTTATGGACAAGGAAGACGATATAAAGATAGGTGTGAAATCCACGGCAATTCTTTTTGGCAGACATGTCTATACGGCGCTATACTTGATTTACGTGGCAGTTATAATCATCCTTGGGCTCGCCGGACTTGTCGCAAACATGGGCAGCATATATTTTGCCGTTCTTTTTTTGTCAGGCATTATTTTTGAATATATGGTAGCTATGTTAAAAAAATCCCCGACACGGGAAACGGCCTTTAAAATCTTTGTGGCAAATGCTGTGATAGGGTTGGTGATATTGGCTGGGATTGTTGCGGATTACATCATATAAAACAATAAAGATGCTGAAGTCATACATAAAAAAGATTTTTGAAGTCTCAAATAGAGGCGATGCAAGGGAAGAGAGCTACTATTCATGCCTTGAGGAGCTTCTGAAAAATTACACCGACTCAATAAACAGGAAAAATGTAGATATTACAACCCTTCCTAAAAAGACCGAATCAGGCAACCCTGATTTCAGAATATGGGACGGAAAACAGCAGATAGTGGGATATATTGAGGCAAAGGCGCCGACAGTTGAATATTTAGAAAGGATAGAAGAGACCGAGCAATTAAGACGTTATCTTCATACCTTTCCCAATCTTATACTAACCAACTTCTTTGAATTCAGGCTTTACCGCAACGGTCAGTTGATTGATAAAGCCCAGATTGCCCGGCCGTATGTAATTCATAAACTCAAGACTGCCCCGCCTGTTGAAAAAGAACCCGAATTCTTAAATCTGCTCGAAAAGTTTTTCTCGTTTTCTCTGCCAAAGGTATATGATGCCAGAACATTGGCGATAGAGCTTGCAAAAAGGACGCGCTTTTTAAAGGATGAAGTAGTTGCGCAGGAATTGGAAGAAGAAGAAAAAAAGGGGAAAGGTAATATTCTCGGTTTTTATAAGGCGTTTAAAGAGCATCTTATAAGCGGCCTCTCAAAAGAAGATTTTGCAGACCTTTATTCGCAGACCATTGCCTACGGCCTCTTTGCCGCCAGAACCCGCACGGAAAACGGCTTTAACCGAAAACTTGCATACGATAAGATTCCCCGAACAATCGGCATATTAAGAGATGTATTCAAATTCATCTCATTGGGCGATTTGCCTCGGCAGATGGAATGGATTATTGACGACATCTCGGATGTTCTGGCTACAACGAATGTTTATAAGCTCCTTGACGAGTATTTCAACAAGCACAAAGGCAAAGACCCCATTGTCCATTTTTATGAGACAT
>CAZVZI010000246.1:0-3419 GCA_964631455.1 uncultured Thermodesulfobacteriota bacterium
ATGGTTTTATATTCTATGGTGCCTGTAGGGGTGTCTCCAAGGCTCACCTGCACGATATAGGCAGTTACAGTCTCAAGCGGAACAAGTGGATTAAGTGTCAGCCTCGGCTGCTGGCCTGCTGCGATTGCAACAACCATAGTCTCTCCCACTGCCCTTGATATGCCGAGAATAAACGACGCTGCTATTCCTGAAAATGCCGCAGGCACAACCACCCGCGCAGCCACCTGGAATTTCGTTGCTCCCAGCGCATAAGCGCCTTCTCTAAGTCCCATAGGAACAGCATGCATTGCGTCTTCACTCAAAGAGGAGATAATCGGTATTATCATAATGCCCATGACAATCCCGGGGCTTAATGCGTTAAAGCCCGACATGTCAGGGATAATCCTCTGCAACAGAGGCGTTACAAAAAGCAGGGCAAAATAACCGTAGACAACCGTAGGCACGGCAGCCAGCACCTCCAATGCCGGTTTTATCGCTGTTCTGACACTGCCTGACGCATATTCGCTTAAGTATATGGCGCTTACAACCCCTATGGGCAGCGCCACCAAAATAGCTATGATTGTTGTAAGAAATGTGCCTGCAAAAAGAGAGAGTATGCCGAAATGCTTTTCAGTAAAAAGGGGCGTCCACTGTGTGTCTGTAATGAAATCTATTATGGAGACTTCTTTGAAAAATTCGTATGTCTCAAAAAAGAGAACCGCTATTATGCCGATTGTCACAAAAACAGAAAAGAGGGCGCTTAAAAAAAGCGCGCCCTCGATTAGTTTTTCCTTTATATGCCGGTATCGTTTACGCATTTTTTATTCTTTTTGCAGCAGTTCCTCAATCTTCACGCCAACCTGCGCGCCGTGGCCGCCGAACACAGAGCCTGCCATGCGCTTCTCAAATCTTTTGAGCGCAATTGGATATGCCTTGTCCGGAAGGGCAATGTAACCAACCTCTTTGGAGAGCTTGGCGCCTTCTTTCATATAAAACTCAACAAACCTTTTTATCTCAGGTTTGTCGGCAGATTTTTTGCTTACGTAAATAAATATCGGCCTTGCCAGAGGCTGGTATGTGCCTTTTACGACATTATCATACTCAGGCAGCACAGCCCCTTTGCCGTTTGCGTCATTCTCATCATCTACAGGCACGAGCTTTAATCTGTCCTTATTGTGCTCATAGTATGCCACACCAAAGAAGCCTAATGCAAGGGTATCTGTGGCAATGCCCTGGACAAGGACATTGTCGTCCTCGCTGGCTGTAAAATCCCCGCGGCTTGCGCCGCCCTTGCCGTTTATTGCCTCTGTGAAATAGTCAAATGTGCCTGAGTCAACGCCTGGGCCAAAGAGGTGGATTTCTTTGTCAGGCCAGTTTTGCCGGATTTGATTCCATTTTGTAATCTTGCCCTGAGCAGCAGGCTCCCACATCTTTTTCAGTTCCTTTACCGTAATGTAATCAACCCAGTTGTTCTTGAGATTGACCATTACAGCAAGACCGTCATAAGCAACAGGAAGCTCTATATATTCTATGCCGTTCTTTTTGCATAGTTCAACCTCTGATGGCTTTATCGGCCTTGAAGCGTCGCTTATATCTATCTCGCCTCCGCAGAACTTCTTAAAACCGCCGCCTGTGCCTGAAATGCCGACAGTAACCTTTGTCTTCCCCTTGTCTATCTTCTGAAACTCCTCTGCCACAGCCTCGGTTATCGGATAGACAGTAGATGAACCATCTATTTTTATAACAGGCGCTCCATAGACCTTTGCGGACATACATACTGCAAAGATTGCTATCAGGCTTATTACTAATCTTTTCATTTTTAAATCCTCCTTTTTAAATAAAATTGATTGCACAGATTTTAGAAATACGATTACACAGATTAAAACTATTCTCTTTGCCATAATCTGTGTAATCTGCTTTCTTAATCAATGTAATCATACATTCCTTTTGTTACAATCATGTTACAAAATAGTTAAGATTTTGTGAAGCTTTTAAAACCGTAACCTGTAATAAAAATCGGGGAAGGGTGAAGAAGCCCTTCCCCCCGGAGGAAGGATAATGAAGAAGACCCGTCCTTCGCGGGTTTTTCCGTGGAGGCGGCCCCGCATCTCCACGGAAGCCTGTTAGAAATAAAGCTGTGCCTGGACCTGATAAACATCCTTTGTGTCATCATTTGCAAGCCATCCACTGGCGCTTTTTTCATACTCTGTGTGTACCCAGTTCAGGCCTATTTTGTAGCTGTGTCCCTTTCCATACCAGTTGGCTCCTATGGTAGTGGTCGTTTCCTTTTTGTCGCTGCTGTTGGAGTCCTGGTCGTAGACCTCATACCTGGCCACAGGCTCTGTATTCAGCCCTGATATGAAATAGCCCGCCTGTGCATACCAGCCCTCTGGTTTCTTTTCCTTGGTAGCAGGATTTGTATACTTTTCTTTCCATGCATTATACTCAAACTGGGCTGTAAAACCCTCATAGTGTCCTGATATATCCACGCCCGTGAGTGTCCTGTCTTCCCCGTAGATGGTTGTCTTGTACTCTATCCCTTTCTGCTGAGCATAGTTCACGTCTATGACAAGGTGTTTGTCCTTACCCAGATGCGAATCGCTTTTATCCTTTTCTATCCAGCCCGGCGGAGAGAGTTCAAGCCTGGCGACATACAATGGGTCTGACTTGTGGACAGTGCTGGAGTTAATAGCGGAGTTTGGCTCCCACCCGTCCCCTACAGCAAGATTGTATGCAAGTATCCCTTCCGCAGCCTTGCCGTGGAGCATCAGATGTGTTTGATAATAGTCAGCAAAGAGTTTTTTCGCAGCCTCGGTTGACACCGGCCTTTCTATTATAAGCTGCTTTGACGACGAGGTAAGGGACACCCTTGAGTACGGCAGCTTTGCCTTACCATATCTAATGGCAAAGGCATCAGCAAACTTATAGTCAATATTTGCTGTCTGTATCTTAATCTCATTTGTGGGAGAGTCGCTGGAGGCAAATTTTCCGTTTTTGTCTGCCTCGAATACAAGACTATATTTAAGATTGGTATATAGCTGTCCGCCAATCTCATCATCTCAGGTATCACCTCCTTCCCATTTTTTGTTTCCCAACCGTGAAAATCTTACCTGCTGCATATTGCCCCTGCCCTAATCGCCTCTTCCCTGCGCCCTCCCCGCAGGGTATGGGCAATGAGTATCGGACAGCGATAATGCTCTTCTGTCGTGCAGTATATATTTGTCTCAAAGATACTTGGCGCCATAAGCGTCAATGATGCATTGCAGATGTGCCTGCCTGTTTCCAAATATGGACATTCCATACTTGCCACCTCCTTTTTTATTTTTTGTTGAAAGAAATATATCCAACTTATGTGGCGGGAGTATGACCGTAATGTTAAGTTTAGGTTACAGACACTTTTTGCCGGATTATTTAGTCAAGGGGGTATAAACAGGAAAATA
>CAZVZI010000247.1:0-542 GCA_964631455.1 uncultured Thermodesulfobacteriota bacterium
AGAGGACCTTTGATTTCATAATACATGCTTATCGCGCTTTTCTCTTTTCCGCCGATAATCCATCCTGCGAGAGGTATATTTGTTACAATCTTGTCTACAGTTACAAATGGATGCAGGCCCAGCTTTGCATCAATAGTCATATTGGAAATATCCGCTGTTCCTATCATAGACATCCTCATTGAATCGCTGTCAAGCAAAAGATTATCTGTTGATATGGTTCCATTCTTTATCATAAAATTCCCTGCAACGGTCTTATATGGAAGCCCGTCTCTGAAGAGTTCATCTATGGATATAATGTTTACAATTGAGAATATTTTACTCAACATAACAAATTTCCACAATCTTCCATTCTCTGAATAAACTTCGCCTTTCCCGTCAATCCTTTTTGAAAGCACTCCTTCTCCCCTTCTGGCAGACAATTCCATTTTTATATCAGCATCTCCAGATAAAACCTTCTCACCCGCCCCTATTTCTTTTAGCAGCGGCTCTATTTCTACATTAGAGGCGTCAACACTCAATCGCCACAAAGAGGCATCGTTGCT
>CAZVZI010000247.1:552-3132 GCA_964631455.1 uncultured Thermodesulfobacteriota bacterium
TATAAACTTTGCCTTAAGCAGGATGGCATCGGATTTCAGCAACGCATCGGTTTGAAATGATTCCATGTCAAAACCCACAACCTTTGCCTGCCTTGCAGCAATTTTTCCCTTGCCGGTAAACGGCACGGTTATACCTTCCATTGCGGTTTCGTATAATGAGCCTGCCGAATTATAAAAATCTTCACCATTCAGATAAGGCGAGTTAAAATTAAAATCTATATTCGCAGTTGTTATATCCGGAATATCTATGCTGCCTGACAAAACCGAACTGCCTGTTTTTATGCTATCCACGGTTATCGCTGCTGAATCTCCGTAAAAATTCGCAGTCAGGTTCACATCTGATGCCATTTTAGGCAGAAACCTTGTCTCAAATTCCCCGTTTCGCAGAGATAGAGACCCTCTTATCTCAGGAGTTTTTTGCGTGTCTTTTTTATCTATGTCTAAACTCACTGATAAATTGCCTCTGGATGGAAACTCTTTTTTAAGATACGGAATAGTCATGTCGATATCGTCAATTCTTATATTGGGCGCCGTTATATTAAGTTGATATGAGAGGTCTTTGCTAAAGCCCAATAAACCTTTCATATTAAATGATGATGCCCCAAAACTTATCCTTGCTGCTTCTATAAATAGATTATCATGCCTTGCCAGCAAATCTGCGTCAATAGTAGCATCAAAGCCCTTCTCCTTTTTAATCCATGACAAGTAGCTGATATCTGCGGCTGTGGCATCTGTTGATATCGACAGCGCAAGTCCTTTACCGGTTTCACCGTTTAATGCACCGGACAATCTGAAAGATAAAGGAACAATCCCATCCGCGGCAAATCCTTCCATATCTTGTTTGCCCAGCCATTTTTTCAACTCATCCAATGCCTCCCCTGCATCCACCTGGCAATAGCCATTAAGCTGTGCTAAAGGCGCATCAAAAACCTCATTTATACTTCCATCTAATTTTTCCACAACGGTTCTACCGTATTTCCCATTCACTCCCTGTAAACTCAAGTTTCCATCTTTCCACTTGATAGAGGCATCTATCATAGAAAAAGTCCGGCTAAAATCTTTATGAATAAGCTCCGCATCACTTACCTCTATGGACGCCAGCAGAGAACCGGGGGTTTTGTAATAATCCGCCCTCTTAATATCCCTGACATTGCCCGCAAGCTGAAGATTGGAAATCTTTATCTGGCCACTGCGGAAGGAGGCCAGGTCAACCTCTTTTCTAAAATTATCCGGCAGGAGAGAGGTAAAGAATTGTTCTTTTATAGAAACCAGCGGTATCCGTGTGGTATTCAGATTTAAGACCAGTCTGTTATCATTATTTTTTCTGCTCTCAAGTTTGAGATTGGCAAATGCTATAAAATCAGGGAAATAGAGTTGAGCCTTTGGGATAGATACAGTTAGAGCATCCGAATTGGATTTAACCTCTATATCAAAAACCCCTTGTGAAGAAGATACCGGTTTATCAAACAAGGATGGTATCGAAGCTGTCAACTTATTGTTGTAAGCGGCATTGCCTTTAATTGATAATGATTGTCCGGTTGCTTGATAGTTTAACCATATGTCAATGCCTCCCCCCCATCTTTCTCCGGGAACAATACCGCTTAGATAAGGCCATATCCGTTCGATGTCCAATTCTTTGATATCTGCCGCACCTTCAAAATCTTTTACGCTATTTTTTGTTGCTCCTGAAAATTTTATTCGTGTAGATGGAAGAAACTTTGCCGTCCCGTAATAAGAGAAATCATCTGTCCCCTTTGGGATGAGCGTCACATCTATATCAGCCGCCTTATATTTTATCCCTCCCCGCAAAAATTCGTCTATAAAATGGGCATTCCCTTTTTTTATCTTTACCTTTTTGATTGATACGGGAATGTATGTCTCTTTTAAAATCCTTATGATATTGAGTCCGCCGCCAACCTCTCTTTTAATGAACACCTCTGAACCGGCAATGGACAGGCTTTTAACTTCAAATTCCTTATGCAAGAGAAGCGGAATAAGGGCAAGGCTTGCCTTTACAGATTCAGCCTTTAAAATTATATCTTCACCCTCTCTGATTGTAAGGCCTCCGAGCGATAAACGAGGATAGGGAAGGATTGTCAGGACAAGACCTTCCAGTTCGATGTTGAGATGGGCGGCTTTTTCAATCTCAGGCAGGAGAAGATTTTTATAGTTGGTCAGGTCAATAGGGGTATAGAGGTAATAGATGGATAAGGACAAAAAAAAGGCTAAAAAAATAACGAGGATGAGATAAAGACCTCTTCTCTTTTTATTCCTCATTATCAAATGCGGGCGCTCCTGAGGAAAAAGAATAGTTTATCTGCATTTTCGGATTTTAAAGAAGGTTATTTAATCTGCGGAGAAGTATATGTCTCCAAAAAAGCTTTCTGCGCTGCTTTGGGTATCGTCAGAATCTATCATAAGCGCAATGCTTCCCACTGTGGGAGGCTCCTCGTTAAACAATCTTTTATAGTCTTCGTAAACATTCCGTTTTTCCGGAAACCATTTTCCAAGCTCCCCTACCCCGCTTTTAAGAACAATATATTTAATTGTTGATAATTTTGCGCTTGTAACTTCGCTTCC
>CAZVZI010000247.1:3142-3411 GCA_964631455.1 uncultured Thermodesulfobacteriota bacterium
CATTGCTGTCCCATATATAGCCCAGCATCCTGCTGTTTATCTGCGACGGAAACTTTGGAAAAACAACATATATCTGGGCCGCCTGGTCATCGGTATTTTTATTCCTAACATCTCCGCCAAACGGGAGCTTTGTCACCTTCCACTTCCAATTTAAGAAAGGAGAGTCCTTTATGTTAAGGGTGATTTCCTTATACATGGCTGTGGAAGTGCTGTAACTTTTCAAGCACAATACTTCCTTGCCGGTATTATCATGTATAATCTGCGCGTCT
>CAZVZI010000248.1:0-1135 GCA_964631455.1 uncultured Thermodesulfobacteriota bacterium
TAGAGGCGCAGAGCAGTTTTGCAAGGGACCTCGGCGTGCAGTGGGGGGCATCTCATACTACAACACGAGGGACGCCGGAGGGTAATAGATTCAGCAGTGTATATGGCAACACTGCTGCTAATTCGCCTGTAGACACGCTTTCAAGGCCAGGCTATGCTGTAAATCTCCCAGCAGCTGGTGGAGCCGGTTCACTTGGAGCATTAGGTTTTGCATTTGGCAAGTTGACAGGCGACCCTCTGCTTTTAGACCTTCGCATATCAGCCGGCGAGAAAAACGGATTAACCAAGACAATATCAAGGCCGAGGATTACGACATTGGATAATAAAGAGGCCAAGATATCGCAGGGCGATTCTGTGCCGTTTGAAACAACCTCTTCTTCCGGCACACAGACATCATTTATTGACGCAACTTTGGAGCTAACGGTTACGCCGCACATAACCCCTGACGGCAGTGTCAGCATGAAAATCAATGCCAAGAGGAATTCAATCGGCTCATTTAGAAGCGCTACCGGTACGCCGAGTATAAGCAAGAAAGAGGCTACTACAGAGATAATTGTGAAAAACGGAGAGACCACGGTTATTGGCGGCATTGTGGTGGCGGACAAATCAGACACTGACAGCGGCGTCCCCTGGTTAAAAGATATCCCTCTGCTCGGCTGGTTTTTTAAAAACAAATCTGTGTCAGATTCACAGACAGAACTTCTGATATTTATCACGCCGAATATTGTAAAGGGTAATGTGGAGATATCAGGTTAACCTGATATATGAGATACTGTCCTTAAATGCACCCTCTGGGGTGCATTTTTTTTAAAGGAGATGATGATATGTTCAGATTTCTGACCGCAGGCGAATCGCACGGCATAAGCCTTACCGCTATTGTTGAAGGAATGCCCGCGAATCTTGCTCTGGCGCATGATGACATAAACAGAGAACTTAGGCGCAGACAGGTAGGTTATGGCCGCGGCGGCAGGATGGCCATTGAAAAGGACGAGGCTGAGATTACATCAGGGGTAAGATTTGGCAAGACCATGGGCTCGCCTATTGCTATGGTTATAAAAAATAGAGACTGGGAGAATTGGAAAGAAATAATGAATATAGAGGCAATAGGCAATGGGCAATGGGCAATGGGAGAAGAA
>CAZVZI010000248.1:1145-3403 GCA_964631455.1 uncultured Thermodesulfobacteriota bacterium
TAACAGGTGCGCTGAAATACGGCCATTATGATATCAGGAATATTTTAGAGCGCTCCAGCGCGCGTGAAACTGCCGCGAGGGTTGCTGTCGGCGCTGTGTGCAAAAGATTTTTAGATGAATTTGGAATTAAGGTGATGAGCTGGGTGGTGGAGATAGGGGAAGTAAAGATAGATGCAAGATGCAAGATGCAAGATGCAAGGTTTGAAGAAATGTTTTTGATGGCTGAAAAGTCTGATGTTCGTTGCCCTGATAAAGCGATTTCAGAAAAGATGAGAAAGGCGATAGACAGGGCAAGAAAAAACGGCGACAGCATCGGCGGGATATTTGAAATTGCTGTAAGCGGCGTTCCCCCTGGCCTCGGAAGCCATGTTCAGTGGGACAGAAAGCTGGACGGCAATCTTGCAAGGGCGCTGATGAGCATACAGGCTATCAAAGGGGTTGAGGTGGGCATGGGATTTGGGGTTGCAGGCGCTTTTGGTTCAGAGGTGCATGATGAGATCTTTTACAAAATCTCCCCTGCCCCCTCTTTTCCAAAGAGGGGAAAATTATCTCCCCCTTTGGAAAAGGGGGATAAAGGGGGATTTTATAGAAAAACTAACAATGCCGGCGGCATTGAGGGCGGCATGAGCAACGGCGAGCCAATTATCTTGCGGGCTGCCATGAAACCTATCCCCACGCTGTATAAACCGTTAAGGTCAGTGGATATAAAAACAAAAAAACCTTTCAAGGCAAGCATTGAAAGGTCGGATATATGCGCTGTCTGTAAGCGGCGAGGCTGTTGTTGCCTTTGAAATCGCCAATGCCTTTATTGACAAATTCGGCGGCGACTGCGTTGATGAGATAAAGAGGAATTACAAGGGGTATCTGGAGTATTTGAGAAGATTTTAAATGAAAAACATCATCCTTACAGGCTTCATGGGAACCGGCAAAACAGCGGTTGGAAGATGGCTCGCCAGAGAATTAAATATCCCATTTATAGATACCGATGATTTAATAGAAAAAGAGGCAGGCAAAAGCATAGCTCAAATATTTGCCTGTCATGGCGAAGACTATTTTAGAAGGTTGGAATCAAAGGCGATAGATGATGTGTCTTCAAAGGCTGATATGGTAATTGCCACAGGCGGCGGCGCAATTGTCAATCCTAAAAACCTTGAGGCATTGAAGAAAAACGGGATTGTAATATGTTTGACTGCATCGGTTGATGCAATCCTTTCAAGGGTTGGCAGCGGTGATGAAAGGCCTCTTCTTTCAGAAAATGATAAAAAGGGGACAATATCCAATCTTCTGAAGGCAAGAGAGCCGTTTTATAAAAAGGCGGATTTCATTATTGATACGACTACAAAGACTGTTGGCGAGGTAGTAAAGGAGATAAAGAAGATAGTGAGGTAGGGTGGGCTTTGCCCACCATCAATTGGCGGGCGCAGCCCGCCCTACTAATTATGGAGCAAATTACTGTAAATTTGAAGGAACGCAGTTACCCCATCTATATCGGGAGAAACAACCTTGATACGGTCGGGGAACTTATGAAGGAGAGCGGCCTGAATGGCAAGGCCGCGTGCATTACAAATCCGACGGTTGCAAAGTTGTATGGCGGCAGGGCGCTTCAAAGTCTTGAAAAGGCAGGTTTTGAACCCTGCGCCATAGAAATCCCTGACGGAGAAGAGTATAAAAATATTGAGTGGCTTTCCCACATATACGATAAGCTGATTGAATATAAAATGGAAAGACAGTCGCCTGTCGTTGCGCTTGGCGGCGGTGTTATCGGAGATATTTCAGGCTTTGCCGCCGCAACATATTTGCGCGGAGCGCCGTTTGTTCAGATTCCTACAACGTTATTGGCGCAGGTTGACAGCTCTGTTGGCGGCAAGACCGGGGTAAATCATCCTAAGGGTAAAAACCTTATCGGCTCATTTTATCAGCCGAAGATGGTTCTGATAGATGTGGATGTGCTAAAGACCCTTGAGGCCAGGGATGTAAAAACAGGCTTGGCTGAAGTTATCAAATATGGTATTATCAGGGACAGTAATTTTTTCTCTTTTCTGGAGAGGCAGTATAACGATTGTTTGCAGTTAGGGGATTCATTGCTCCATGCAATTAAAAGGTCATGCGAGATAAAGGCTGATGTAGTATCGGAAGATGAGAAAGAGACAGGCGTCAGGGCAATATTGAACTTTGGTCATACCATTGGCCATGCGATAGAGGCAGCGACCCATTATAAGGAACTCCGGCACGGGGAGGCGGTTGCAATCGGCATGGTT
>CAZVZI010000249.1:0-3385 GCA_964631455.1 uncultured Thermodesulfobacteriota bacterium
GGGATGGGCAAAGAAACATTATACGTTTAGGTTATATTACCACGGCATTGTCACGCTCCGAAGGGAAAGGTCTCGCGAAAGGCATGGTGGGCCTGATCGGCAGCGTTTCTCCTCCAGAAAGCATTATTATTTTTGACACCTCCGATTTTCCTAAATTATCCCGTATCGTCCGATCCGCGGGATTCACAAAACAGATTATTCCCGAAGAATATACTTCTAACAGTGATTACCAATACGGTTTTATGAAACCGGAGGGACAAGGGTCTCCCGCGCAGATACAAGCCGGGGAAGAAGCGGGGAGAACGCCTTCTTCGACCAAGAAAGTTCCTTCCTCCTCGCCCTTTGCCGTGATCCGGATTGTGGAACGGCAAAGGACTTCGTCGCCTCACGGCTCCTCGCCGATGGGGACGGATAATGGAAGGGTGTCCCTTTTTAGGACGTCCCTTTCTTCGTTCCCTTCTTTGGCTGAGGTTGTTAGCGAAGCCAAGATTGCCGTAAGTGAGATGTACCCCCGCGGAGGAGAGGTTATAAGCGCTATAGAAGGAGATGAAACATATGTTATCACAAGAATTCCTGATGAATTTTTAAATAAAAAAGGTTTGGAAGTATGGCTTTATTCAGACTTAACCGGCACCTGGGAAAATACGGTAAAGATGGAGAAACTGGTCAAAGAAGATTCTCAAGATGATAGATTCATAGGAAAGATTAAACTAAACAGGGCGGGGACGGTGCAATATACCTGCTATTGGCTGGTTCGTGAAAATGGCGATAAAATCTCTGAGAGATGGGCGACGCAGACCCCGCCTTTTAAGAACGGCTGTTTCCTCGTAAGACAGAAAAAAGATTCAATCGAAGAGGGCGTAAGCGCAGAAGAAAAAGCTATTATCCTAGAAGCTTTCCGAACCCTGGCAAGGGCTCAAGAAATAAACCCGCATCATTTTGAGCGCAAAATAAATTATAGGTTTATTAAAGACGCGATTCAAAACCGTAGGGCATTAAGAGTATTAAGGTTTGAATGGTTGCCGCGAGACTTAAAAGATGCGGTTAATCATGTTTTTTCAATCCAAATTATGCAGGATGAGCTAGCATTGTCGAGTGTGGATTACAATTTTCAGCCTTCCGCAGCGCAAAAAGAAGCGGTGCAGGAAGCAAGCGCTATTTTATCAGAGTTTTACGATGTTAAAATCGATCTTTCGCCTATAGTTTTTTGGGGTAATCTTGGAAAACAATGGGCTGTTGGAGCAGCATTATATTTACGCAACTTCATACTTATAGACGGCATAGTCCTTGATAAAGACAAATTAAAGAAAACCTTAATACACGAATTTTTGCATCAATTTGAAGGGAGGCCATACTTTTATTGTAGTTCCTTGGAAGAGGCCATGATTGACTATCTTACAATGGTTATTTCCCAAGATTACAGTCTATCGCAAGAGAATTATTGCTATGCGGAAGGTATAAAACTGATTACTATCCTTGTCGAATTGGTCGGTTTTGAAAAAATGTATAGGTTTTTCCGGGATACAGATTTTAAGGTTATTGAGGACGCCCTGGGAAAGAACGGGAAAAAAGCCTTCAGAATTTTATTACAATACTTTTTTACAACCCCTCAAGATATAAAGCCACTAGTATGGGCTAAGGAGGTTATAGATTATCAAGCCGAAGATTTTAGAGAGCTTTTAGCTAACAGAGACAATGTCGCGTATTTGGCATTATTCGCAGAAGAAACAAAGCTGAAACGAGACAAGGATCGAGAGAGTGGAAGATCTTCCGAAGCAGGCTACCTTAAATACATGATTGATGGAAGGCTGGACTGGCTTGATCTTTTTGGTGATGAATTTAAGGAATACGCCGCTAAAGTGATTGAAATCAGGTTGAAGCGGAAAGGGATGACTTCCAAAAATTCACCTTTGCCTCTACCTGATTTAGAAGCGCAAATGAAAAAAGTAAGGGAAGAATGGAGAAAGATAAATAATTGGGACCCCGCCTCCTCGCCGGTGTGGAGCGATAAAGAAAAAAGGCATCCTCTAACACAAGGCAATTTTTATTTAGCCGCTATACGACGGGCCATACAGAGATTGGCGGCAGTTGGCCCCTTTGAGCAACTGATGACAATGAGTTTCTTGGAACTTGCAGAGGCCATTGGCGCTATTGAGATTAAGGATCCGCATTATGCAGATTTCACAAGAGATTTTATATTCAGGACAGATTATACAAAAATTGAGCAAACAAGAAAAACATTTATGGCTCGACACAGAATAGAAGGCGAATTAACCATTGAGAAATTGTTAGCCACCATCCCGAACCTTGATTATATAACACCTGAGAATCGCAGTTTCCCTGAACATGCATCGATTCACCCGGAGATTAAGCAATCAGGTATCTATTATCATAGAGGAAATTATGAAAGGGCAGTAAGGATAGATATTGGATATGCGCATAATCGGCTTACCATTATCTTCCACGAGTTATTGGAAGATGAACTTTCAAGCCAAGACTTGGCTGATCAGGCTTTCAGTCAGCATTTTGCTCATGCTCATCCTTTTGTATTGCTTGCTGAAATATTATTCGCAGCAGTTTTAGGACAAACTCATTTGGATGAAACTTTAAAAATAGCAGGAAAACAAATTAACGATGTAAAGTGGAGCTTAGAAACTCCTTCCTTTAAACTTCGAATTTACAAAAATCCTGCGGATGCCATGAGAGATCCTGCTGTTAGCAGAAGATTTCTTAGAATTTATCCTGAGGTGCTTAAAGAATGGAATGAGATAAATAGCGCTTTCAACAGACAGTTTGATGAACTCCTTGCAAGAGATCCGGCTTTTCGTCAAAACTACGACGAGGCCGAGCGCCAGCGTCGGCATGTTCTTCAGATAATTGAAGCCCTTGAGAGGGTAATGAATATGGCAAAAGACAGAGAGTTTGGAGAGAAGGTAAGAGGCACCTTGTCGGGAGGAAATCCAGCGATTTCATTTGATCCGATGTTACTGCCAAAGGAGGATGGCAAGGGCTCCTCGCCTCTCGCCGCGGTCCCCGTGATCGGCTATCTTCATAAGATTGTCTCTGTCCCGACGCAGACAGTTTGGATTAAGGTGCATTGGGTTGACCCAAAGAATGCTGTTTTCGATTCAGTGATCCGGCTGCGGAAATTTTTGAGAATAGGGATGTCGGATTCGGAATTCATGCTCGCCTTGTGGTTTGACGTTCAATACTTCGCCCTGTGGCTGAAGATGATGCTTAAAAGGGTTGTGGAGTTCGTGATTCTGAACGTGCCGCAGGCGCTTAAAAAAATGTCAAGGGGTAAGGGTCAAGGGTTAGGGGGTGATGGAATCAAGGAGTTAGATGAGATCGATGATCAATGGTCGGTGGTTTATGGTCAGACTCT
>CAZVZI010000250.1:0-3383 GCA_964631455.1 uncultured Thermodesulfobacteriota bacterium
CCTGACGCATATCAATCCTGCGGAGGTCATGGGCATAAATAACCGCATTGAACTTGCAAAAGCGAATGAGGAGATGAGAGAAAGGATAAATAACGAACTCATGCTCTCAGGGGTTACGCTGATTGATGATGAGACAGCGTATATCCATAAAAATGTAAAGATTGGCAGAGACACAACCATATATCCGAATGTTTTTTTAGAAGGCGATACAAATATCGGGCAGAGATGTTTAATAGAAGAAGGATGCAAGATAATAAACTCCACCATTGGAGATGATTCTGTAATAAAAAGCAATTCTGTTATTGAATCATCAGCAATCGGCAGGCATGTATCCATTGGGCCGTTTGCAAGGCTTCGGCCTGATTCTGAAATCGGAGACAATGCAAAGGTGGGAAATTTTGTTGAGGTGAAAAAATCAAAAATCGGCAAAGGCTCAAAGGCAAATCATTTGAGCTATATCGGCGATGCAATAATAGGTAAGGATGTGAATATCGGCGCAGGCACAATTACCTGCAACTACGATGGCATAAAAAAGCATCAGACCATTATAGAAGACGGCGCATTCATAGGGAGCGACTCGCAACTCGTTGCTCCGGTTAGGGTTGGCAAAGGCGCCTACATCGGTTCCGGCTCCACCATCACCAAAAATGTGCCTTCTGGTTCACTTGCATTAAGCCGCGCGGAGCAACGGGTTATTGAAAGATGGGCATTGAAAAGAAGTAAGCGGTAAGAAGTAGGGTGGGCTGCGCCCACCTCATTTTGGAGCAAGGCCAAGGGACAATAAGACAACATGAAAATCAGTCTGAAATATTTGACCAAAATAGAAAAAAAGGTTGTAGAGGAATTTGCAAAACAGGTGCGAACTGCGCTGGGAGAAAATCTTATTGATATGGAAATATTCGGATCAAAAGTGAGAGGAGATTTTACCGGAGATTCGGATATAGATATACTTGTTGTTGTGAAAGAGAGGACGCTTGATGTAATGGACAAGATTGGCGATATTGCCGCTGAACTGGCATTGGAATATAATCTACCTCTGTCTCCTGTTATCTTCAGCGAGTATGAGTATAAAGTGAATAGAAATATGTCATCGCCGTTTGTGTTGAGTGTTGAAGCGGAAGGGGTTAGATTGTAATGGCAGACGCTGATAAAAAGAGTGTGTTGGTTTCCTATCGTCTTGATAGCGCAAAGGAAAAACTCAAGTCTGCCATTGACCTTCTTGAAAATGGAGATTATAAAGATTCGGTAAGCAGGTCGTATTATGCCATTTTCACCGCTGCGCGAGCGCTTCTTGCAACAAAACAACTGGACAGTTCAAAGCACTCCGGTGTTATTGCCCTTTTCAACCAACATTTTGTAAAGACCGGAATTATATCCGCAGATGTTGGTAAGCTCATAGGAAAGGCAAAACTTTACAGAGAACAGGCGGACTACGGGGATTTTTTTGTTGTTTCCAAAGAAGAGGCGGATGCGCAGATTCAGGCTGCAAAGAAATTCATTGCGGAGATAGAAAATGTTGTTCAGCGGATGAAGTGAAGGCAAACTCTCGCGGGCACAATTTTGTAAATTAAACCAGTAAAGTTGCAAACTTGAACCGGCAGAATCCCTTGGAGAATTATGACAAAAAAAGCGACATATAGAATTGCCGGTAAAACAAAGACTAAAAGGAAAGCGTCTGACAGGGTTAAAGAATCGACAGCACCCTACGGAGCAACTTTACCTATCGCCTACACTCGAACCTGCAATTGTCCTCCCACTCGTATAAATTGTCTATCCGCAAAAGAATGGTTAAAAAGCCAGATCGGCGTTTGGCAATTTTTTTATGAAAGCAGAGACATCCGCGATAAAACTATTCATCCTGCCACATTCCCCATTGCCTTGGCAAAAAAAGTTATGGAACTTTTCACACATCAAGGGGAGCTTGTAATTGACCCGTTTGCAGGGAGCGGCACCACACTTGTGGCTGCTCAAGACCTCAATCGCAATGGCGTAGGTTTTGACTTGCAAAGGAAATATATTGACCTTTGTAAAAACCGTTTGGCTACTAATCAGCTTTTCAATAACGCGCAACAATTGGCGATACAGGATGATGCAAGAAATATCTCAAAATATTTTGAGCCGGAAACCGTAAGTTTAATCTGGACATCTCCGCCTTACGCCAATCTTCTGAATCGTGTAAGAAAAAATAAATCGCGCAGAGACCGCAAAAACGAGCAACTTGGAAAGGTTGAGCAATATTCTCAAGATGCAAGAGATCTTGGAACTATGGCTCTTGATAAGTATACAGAGGCTATGGGAGATATTTATGAAAATATGCTTCCCCTTCTGAAACCGAAAGGCCACTGCGTTATCAATGTGCCTGATATGTGGTGGGAAAACAAAAGAATAACAATCCATGTTTCTTTGATAGAAGAGTTGAGAAAACGCGGTTATGAATTGAGAAATGTTATCATTTGGGACAGGACGAATATTGTAAATAAAGTAGGCATATTCGGTTGGCCGAGCAATTATATTACGATGGGAGTTACTTTTGAGTATTTATTGGATTTTTGGAGACCGGCAGCGAAATGAAACTCTATACAAAAGAAGAACTCATCCAAGAAATGCGGGAAATTTTCAACAATGGCTGGCATAAAAGTGTAAAGAAAACCGTTGACACTCGGAATGACGGCGCTGTGGGCAATACCCTGGAATCGCTCTTACACATAAGAGAAAACAATTTGCCCATACCAAATACCCGCGAATGGGAATTGAAAGGGCAAAGGTCGCACACAACATCTTTAATTACTTTGAAGCATATAGAACCATCGCCCACTGCCGCTCAGATTGTATCAAAATTATTGCTTCCCAATTATGGCTGGAAACATAAACAAGCCGGCAAGAAATATCCCGCACATGAGATGAGTTTTCGGTCAACAACAAGCGCAACTGATTACACCAAAAGAGGCTTCAAAATAGTTGTGGACAGAAAAGAGAATAAAGTAAAATTTATTTTTGATGCTACCAAAGTAAAGACAGATGATGCTGAAACAGCCTCTTGGCTTAGATCGGTAGAGGAAAGAGTAGGTCTTGGTTCACTTGTTCCGGAACCATACTGGGGATTTGAAGATTTAAACTATGCAATTGGCACAAAAATAAAAAACTGTTTTTATGTGGTTGCGGAAAGCAAGAAAGAAAAAACAAAAGAATTCTTCCTTTATAAGGAATTGTATATATTGTCCGGTTTTTCATTTGAGAAATTTCTTGCGGCTATTGAAAATGGCTATGTCCTCATTGATTTTGATGCAAGGACAGGCCATAATCACGGCACTAAATTTCGCTTGAAGCAAGGCTACTGGAAAGAGCTATACACAGATATTCAACGTGCAATCTAAAACTGGCGT
>CAZVZI010000251.1:0-3356 GCA_964631455.1 uncultured Thermodesulfobacteriota bacterium
CACAATTTACGATTTAAAATCCACGTCCCAAATCTAAAATCGTAAATCTAAAATCGTAAATCAAATAATCGGGGGGTTTAATGGTTCTTAAAAAAGAAATAGATTCTTCTGTGCGGCCGGAAGGAAAAAGGGTGCGGGTTCCCCGCGGGTTGTGGGTTAAGTGCGAATTTTGCGGCGAGATAATATACAAAAAAGAAATAGAGAATAATTTTGATGTGTGCCCGAAATGCAATTACCATTTCAGGATAGGCAGCCAAAAAAGATTGGCAATGATTTTTGACGAGGAGAGCTTTGTTGAGCATGACGCAGGGCTTGAGCCTGTTGATGTTCTGGATTTCAAGGATATGAAGAAATATAAGGACAGGCTAAAGACAAGTCAAAAGGCGCCGCCTTGCAAAGATGCGTTGGTTTGCGGGCAAGGGCTTATAAACGGACAAAAGGTCATGGCTGCGGTGTTTGAATTTGAGTTTATGGGCGGAAGCATGGGCTCTGTTGTCGGCGAAAAGATTGCAAGGCTTATTGAAAAGGCAATGGATGATGGCTGCGCTGTTATTATATTTTCTTCTTCAGGCGGCGCAAGGATGCAGGAGGGTATATTTTCACTCATGCAGATGGCAAAGACCTGCGCGGCATTGGGAAAATTCAGAAAGGCAGGTCTTCCGTATATATCCGTCCTTCTGGACCCCACAATGGGCGGTGTTACCGCCAGTTTTGCCATGCTCGGGGATATAATCATGGCGGAGCCCAAGGCGCTCATAGGATTTGCCGGTCCAAGGGTTATTGAACAGACCATCAGGCAAAGATTGCCGGAAGGCTTCCAGAGGGCGGAATACCTTCTTGAACACGGCGTGATAGATATGATAGTGGAAAGGAAAGATATGAAAGATACCCTTGGAAAACTTCTCAAGATGCTTCTCCCTGTTACAACTCCTTAGCCTCAAACTTCCGCAACTCATGCAAACCAAACCTTCCTATAATGATGGTCTTCAATACCTGTATACCCTTGAGAAATATGGCGTGAGGCTGGGGCTTAAAATGGTGAAGACGCTTTTAAAATCTCTCGACAATCCTCAGGATAAATTATCTATAATTCACATTGGCGGAACAAACGGCAAGGGTTCTACTTCCGCCATGATAGCATCTGTTATGACAAAGGCAGGATATAAGGTTGGGTTATATACATCGCCGCATCTTGCCAGATTCAATGAGAGGATAAGGATAAACGGAAGGGAGATATCCGATAGGAAGATAGCGGAACTGGTGGAGAGGATAAGATGTGCGATAGGAGATTATCCCACATCCCACATCCCACATCCCATATCACACCCCACTTTTTTTGAATTTACCACCGCAATGGCGTTTTTGTATTTTGCAGAGGAAAAAGTTGACTTTGCGGTAATGGAGGTAGGTCTGGGGGGAAGGCTTGATGCCACCAATGTTGGCAGCCCCCTTGTTTCCATAATAACGAATATCTCAAAAGACCACGAGGCGATGCTTGGAAGCAGGATGGAAGATATAACATTTGAAAAAGCAGGGATAATAAAGAAGGGCGGTATCTTAATATCTGGGGAGACAAAACCTGCGGTATTAAAGGTGTTGGCGGCTGAATGTAAAAACAAGAAAGCGATGTTTTACAGGCTCAATAGAGATTTTTTTGTAGATGACGGAAGTAAAGAAGTCAGAAGCTCGTCCCCGAATGTTTCTATCGGGGATCGGAAGTCATCCGCCTCATGCGGAGTTAGAAGATTTACATTCAGGGGGAGAAGGTGGGTATTAAAAGATTTGGAGACAAATCTTTTGGGCAGACATCAACAGAAAAATGCCGCATGTGCCCTTGCAGCATTGGAAATTTTAGAGGAAGCACGTCCCCGAATGTTTCTATCGGGGAAAGGTTTTTGCATTCCTGAATCTGCCGTAAGAGACGGGCTTCGGGATGTTTTTTGGCCGGGGAGGCTTGAGATAGTATCAAAAAGGCCCCTGGTTATTTTAGATTGCGCCCACAATCCGGCAGGGGCGGAGGTTTTAAAAGATGTTTTGGAAAATGAATTTGATTATAAAAAACTCTTTTTGGTGCTTGGCATCATGGCTGATAAGGATATAAAAGGGATATTATCAAAACTTGCCCCTCTTGCCAGCACCGTGATATTCACTCGTCCAAAGACAGAGAGGGCTGCGTCGTTGGATGCGCTTTGCAGAGAGATTAAGCCGTATATGGCAACAAGTCAGGAGAGCGAAACAAGAAACCTGATCTCGGGGAAAAGAGTAATGTCAATTGAAAATGTTAAAGATGCCTGTAGAATTGTTCTATCTTTGTGTGGTAAAGACGACATAATATGTATTACAGGCTCTGTTTTTACAGTGGGAGAAGCGAGGGAGTTTTTATTGGATACAAGGATGAGGAAGAAAAGAAATGAGAAATAAATTCTTGTTTTTATTTTTTTTAATTTCTAATTTCTATATCTTTTTTACGCACCCCCTCTCTGTCTTTGCGGAGGCCGGCTTTAAAAAAGATCAGCCCATAGAGATAACGGCGGATTCTTTAACCTATGATAAACCCAATGATACATACCATGCCGAGGGGAATGTTGTAATAATTCAAGGCAAATCGTCCATCAAGGCCGACAAGGCTACTGTTGATATGGCTGCATCACACGCAACAGCCGTTGGCAATATAGAAAGTATAAGTGAAGAAGGCAACATATTAAAAGGAGACAGCCTTGAATTTGACATAGATGCAAAGGTCGGCGTTGTTATTAACGGCAGGCTGTTTTTTAAAAAGGGGAATGTTCATGTTGTCGCTTCCGAGATAAAGAAAACAGGCGATGAAAGCTATTCGGCCTATCGCGGATTTTTTACAACCTGCGACTGCAAAGAAGACGAGTCCCCTGCATGGGGCTTTTACTCATCCGACGCAGATGTGACGGTCGGCGAATATCTCACCGCATGGAACAGCCTTTTCTATATTAAGAAAGCCCCGCTATTTTATTTTCCTTATCTTGTGTTTCCTGTGAAGAGAGAACGTCAGACCGGTTTTTTGAGCCCTAAGGTTGGATACTCCAGGCTTAGGGGTTTTAGGTTTGACAATAGCTTCTTCTGGGCAATATCTGAGAGCCAGGACGCCACATTCTATTTTGATATTGAAAACAGAAGGGGGCTTGGCAAGGGCATGGAGTATAGATATGTATTGAGCAGGCAGGCCGATGGGGAGCTTTATTTTTATCATTTCAAAGAAAAGGATATAGACAGGGTGCGGGAATTTAGAAAAAGGAGCGATAACCTATCCAGACCCAAGACTGCCGATGATGACTGGTGGTTTGTGGAATATAAACATACAGGGCTTTTACCTTATAATATCG